>JBBQOR010000344.1:0-3747 GCA_038331055.1 Burkholderiales bacterium | reverse complement strand
GATGCCCGAGACTGACGGTTTCGACACCTGCCGCACGCTGCGCATCATTCCGGGCTGCGAGAACGTGCCGGTGCTGATGCTGACCGGGCTCAACGACGAGGCTTCAATCACGCGTGCCTACGAGGCCGGGGCCACCGATTTTTTCGTCAAGACCCAGCAATGGACCCAACAATGGAGCCTGCTCGACGGGCGGCTGCGTTACCTGCTGCGGGCGTCACGCACCCGGCAGGAGCTCGAGCGCAGCAAGTCCAAGCTGGCGCGCGCGCAGGACCTGGCGCGCATGGGCAGTTTCGACTGGCGCCAGCGCGAGGGCGGCCTGATGATGTCGCCAGAAGGCTTGCGCGTTTTCGGCCGCGGCCCGGGCGAGGCGGTCGGCCTGCGCACGCTGCTGCGCATGGTGCAGGGCGAGGATCGCGGCGGGCTGCTGCGCCTGCTGCACGAGGTGCTGCTGCACAGCTCGGTGCTGGCAACCGACGTGCCGATCGAACTGCCGGACGGCCGCCAGCGCATCGTGCACGTCGAGGCCGAGCCGGAGTTCAACGAACATGGCCACAGCGTCGGCTACACCGGCATCGTGCAGGACGTGACCGACCGGCGTGTGGCCGAGGACCGCATCCGCCACCTGGCCAATTTCGACGCGCTGACCGGGCTGCCCAATCGCCGCCAGCTGATCTGGCGCGCCGAGCGGGCGCTCGAGCATGCGCGACGGCTGCAGCACCAGTTCGCGCTGCTGCTGGTCGACCTGGACCGCTTCAAGATCATCAACGACACGCTGGGCCACGCCGCCGGCGACGAACTGCTGATGGAAGTGGCGCGGCGGCTTCGCGCCTGCGTGCGCCACAGCGACCAGGTGATGGAAGGCTCGCTCGAGTCCGCGGGCGCCCGCTCGCACCGCTCGCTGGAAGCGGTCGGCCGGCTCGGCGGTGACGAGTTCGTGGCGCTGCTGCCCGAGGTCAGCGAGGACCGCGACGCCGAGCGCGTGGCCACGCGCATCCTGGAAGTCATGCGCGAGCCGATCTTTGTCGGCGGCCAGGAGTGTTTCGTCACCGCCAGCGTGGGCGTGGCGATCTACCCGCGTGATGGCGGCAACGTGGCCGACCTGATGCGCAACTCCGACGTCGCCATGTACTCGGCCAAGGCCTCGGGGCGCAATGCGTCGATCGTCTACAGCCCGCAGCTGGCTGGCCGGGGGCGCGAGCGGCTGGAACTCGAGACCGCCCTGCACAAGGCCATCGAGCGCGAAGAGCTGGTGCTGCATTACCAGCCGAAGATCGATGTGCGCGCCGCACGCATGGTCGGCGCCGAGGCGCTGATGCGCTGGCAGCGCGGTGACCGCCTGGTGCCTCCCAGCGACTTCATTCCGCTGGCCGAGGAGTCCGGGCTGATCGTGCCGCTGTCGGAGTGGGCGCTGCGCGAGGCCGCTCGCCAGGCCCGCATCTGGCAGCTGAACTTCGGCTTCGACGACTCCATCGCCGTCAATCTGCCCGGGCACCTGTTCTGGCGCAGCGACCTGATCGAGTTCATCCACCAGTCGGTCACCGCATGCGGCGTGCCTCACCGCATGATCCTGCTCGAGATCACCGAGCACAACCTGATGAAGGACCTGCAGGAGGTGATCCCCTCGCTGCACCGTCTGAAGGAGATCGGCGTCGAAGTCTCGATCGACGACTTCGGCACCGGCTACTCGTCGCTGGCCTACCTGACGACACTGCCGATCAGCGAGCTGAAGATCGACCGCAGCTTCGTGCGGGATCTGGGCATCACGCCGCAGAGCAGCGCCGTGGTGACGGCGATCATCGCGCTGGCGCGCTCGCTGGGCCACCGTGTGATCGCCGAGGGCGTGGAGACGCTGCGCCAGATGGAGGTGCTGCACCGCCTGGGCTGTGGCGTCATGCAGGGCTATCTGTTCAGCCGTCCGGTGACGGGCGACGACCTCGAGCGCTGGCTGCGGCAGACCGTGCTGCCGCGCAAGGCGACGTGGATCGGGCAGGCCGACGAGGTGGACTTCGGCACCGACGCGCAACGCGCGGCCAGCGTTCGCGCGCTGCGCTGAGGCGCAGTCGCACCTCGTCCGGTGGCCACCGCACCTGCCAAGGCGTTGCCCGCCGACAGCGCGGGCCCAGGCGCGCAAGACCGCACCGTCGCTGAGGCCTGGCCCTCGCTGGTCGAGCGGCTGGTGCGCGGTCTGGACCGCGGCGGCCGGGAATGGACGGTCGGCCGGCGCAAGGAAAGCGTGAACCGTGTGCTCGTCGGTGCCCGTGGCGACGCGGCCAAGCTGCAGCAGCGGTTGCTCGGGCTGCTCGGCGCCTGGGAGAGCGACCGCGCCGATGCGGTGGTTGAACTGGTGGATGAGTCACCGGGAGTGCCGCCGGTTGCAGCGGCTCCGGTGCCGGACAGCGCGCCGGGCACGCGGCCGGCGCCGCTGGCGCCACCGGATGACGCCCCGGCGCCCACCGCGTTGACCACGATGGCTTGGCCGCCGCTGGCCGCCACGCTGGGCAACACCGTGCAGGCGGCCCTTCCGCCCGACGATCCGCGCGCTGCCGAGCTGGCTTCGCGCCTGGCCGGGCTGGCCGAGCGCATCGCGCAGGAAGGCGCATCGCCGGCACTGGTGGCGCAGGTCGAGGCCGCATGCGCCGATGCGAGCCGCTTGTTCGCTCACCGTCACCATCTGGTGGAAGAACTGGCGCGGCTGTGTCGCGAGCTGACCGCCGGTCTGGTCGATCTGTCCGAAGACGACAGCTGGTCACGCGGCCAGTGCGAGAACCTGCATGCGCGTCTGGCCGAGGAGCTCAGTGCGCGCAGCGTGCGCGCCGCCGGCGATCTGCTGGCCGAGGCGCGGCAGCGGCAGCAACAGTTGCGTGGCGAGCGCGACGCCGCACGGGATGCGCTGAAAGCGCTGATCCAGCGTCTGCTGCTCGAAGTCGGAGAGCTCGATCAGCAGACCGGCCGCTTCGAGCACACGGTCGGCCGGCACTCCGACGCCATCGCGCGTGCCGGCACGCTGGCCGACGTGGCGGCGGTGGTGCGCGACCTGCTCGACGAGAGCCGGGCCGTGCAGGCACTGGTGCATGGCACGCGCGAACGACTGGCCGCCGAGCACGCCAAGGCCATCGGACTGGAGAGCAAGGTGCGCGCGCTGGAGTCCGAACTGCGGCGGGTCTCCGACGAGGCCACGACCGACGCCCTGACGCAGATCGCCAACCGGCGCGGACTGCAGCAGGCCTTCGTGGCCGAAGCGGCGCGCGCCGGGCGCGACACCACGGGCGCGTCGCTGTCGGTGGCGCTGCTGGACATCGACAACTTCAAGCGCCTGAACGACACGCTGGGCCACGCTGCGGGCGATCAGGCCCTGCAGGCACTGGCCGGCGCGGTGCGAGAGCGCCTGCGCCCGGTGGATCACCTGGCCCGTTTCGGCGGTGAGGAGTTCGTCGTGCTGATGCCGGCCACCTCTGCGGCCGACGCGCAGCAGGCGATGACGCGCCTGCAGCGTTCGCTGTCGGGTGCCCTGTTCATGCACGAAGGGCGTAATGTGCTGGTCACCTTTTCCGCTGGCGTCACGGCGTGGCAACTCGGTGAATCGCTCGAGACCGCGCTCGAACGCGCCGACGAGGCGCTGTACGAGGCCAAGCGCAACGGAAAGAACCGCTGCTGTCTGGCGTGACTTCCGTTACGGCAGGTCGGCCGCCGACGCTGCAGTGGGCGCCGGGGATGCCGAAGAGCACGCATGCTCGCTGCGCCCGCGCG
>JBBQOR010000343.1:0-3754 GCA_038331055.1 Burkholderiales bacterium | reverse complement strand
AGTCCATGTCGCCGAGGTGGTCCTCGTCACCCAGGATGTCGGTCAGCACGGCGAAACGGTTGCCGTCCTTGATCAGACCCATGGCGATGCCGGCCACATGCGCCTTCAGCGGCACGCCGGCGTCCATCAGACTCAGACAGCCACCGCACACGCTGGCCATCGACGACGAGCCGTTGCTCTCGGTGATCTCGCTGACCACACGCAAGGTGTACGGGAAGTCTTCCTTGCTCGGCAGCACGGCGATCAGCGCGCGCTTGGCGAGGCGGCCGTGGCCGATCTCGCGCCGCTTCGGGCTGCCCACGCGGCCGGTCTCGCCGGTGGCAAAGGGCGGCATGTTGTAGTGCATCATGAAGCGGTCTTCGTAATCGCCGGCCAGCGCGTCTATGCGCTGCGCGTCGCGCTCGGTGCCCAGCGTCGCGGCGACCAGCGCCTGCGTCTCGCCACGCGTGAACAGCGCGCTGCCGTGCGTGCGCGGCAGCACGCCGGTGCGAATCTCGATCGGACGTACGGTGCGCGTGTCGCGGCCGTCGATGCGCGGCTCGCCGGCCAGGATCTGGCCGCGCACGATGCCCGACTCGATCTCGAACAGCAGGCCCTCGACCTTGATGGCGTCGAAAGCCACGCCCTCGGCCTTCAGCGCCGACATAACACCGGCGTAGGCCTCGCGGCAGGCCTGCGTGCGCGCCTGCTTGCTGCGGATCTGGTAAGCCGCGCGCAGCTTGTCCTCGGCCAGGCCGGTGACCTTGGCGATGAAGGTTTCGTCCTTGGCCGGGGGCTGCCAGTTCCACTCGGGCTTGCCGGCCTCGCGCACCAGTTCGTTGATGGAGGCGATCGCCACCTTGCCCTGCTCGTGGCCGAAGACCACGGCGCCGAGCATGACTTCTTCGCTCAACTGATCGGCCTCGGACTCGACCATCAGCACGGCGGCGTCGGTGCCCGCCACCACCAGGTCCATCCTGCTGGTGGCCAGCGCGCTCTGGCCCGGGTTCAGCACGTATTCGCCGTTGATGAAGCCCACGCGGGCAGCGCCGATCGGGCCGTTGAAAGGCAAACCGCTGATCGCCATCGCCGCGCTGGCGCCGATCAACGCCGGGATGTCGGCCTGCACCTCGGGATTCAGGCTCAGCACGTGGATGACGACCTGCACCTCGTTGAAGAAGCCGTCCGGGAACAGCGGGCGGATCGGGCGGTCGATCAGGCGGCTGGTCAGCGTCTCGAGTTCGCTTGGGCGGCCTTCACGCTTGAAGAAACTGCCCGGGATCTTGCCGGCGGCGTAGGTCTTCTCGATGTAATCGACGGTCAGCGGGAAGAAGTCCTGCCCGGCCTTGGCCTCGCTCTTGGCCACCACCGTGGCGAGAACGACGGTGTCGTCCATCGTCACCAGCACGGCGCCGGTGGACTGGCGGGCGATCTCGCCGGTCTCGATGGTGACAGTGTGGGAACCCCACTGGAAGGTCTTGCTGATCTTGTTGAAGATGCTCATGTGTCTGACTCCGGTTGCTTGGGGGCACACTCTTCGGTGGTGCCGGTGGACCGGGAGACCCGTGGCGCGATGCCATTCCAGTGACGCCAGCACAGTGGCGTCGATGGAATGACACAGCAGCGCCCTGTGGATGCTCCTGAAGACTCTTTCAAGTGCTGCCTGCGGGGGCCGGGCACAAGGCCGCGGCCAACCCGCGTGCCCGGCACTTACTTGCGCAGACCCAGCTTGGCGATCAGCGAGGTATAGCGCTCGGCGTCGGTGACCTTCAGATAGGACAGCAGCCGCTTGCGCTGATTGACCATCTTCAGCAAGCCGCGGCGGCCGTGGTGGTCTTTCAGATGCGCCTTGAAATGCGGCGTCAGGTCGTTGATGCGCGCGGTCAGCAGCGCGACCTGCACCTCGGGGCTGCCGGTGTCGGCGGTGCCTCGGGCGTGCGTCTTGACAATATCGGCCTTGGCGGCCGTTTGCAGCGTCATATCGATTTCCTCAGGGGCGGGAACCCGCACCGCTGCCCGAGGGGGCGCCGTGACGGTTTCCGGTTTCACTTGCGGTCGCCAGTGAAACCAACCGGCGCCGTGCTCGTCCGCCAGTTTGTCGCCAGCGTAACCCGCAGATTATAGGGGTCAGGTGGACATCGCAGCATGAAGCCGGGCCAGCCCGGCGTCCAGCCGCGCTGGGTCTTGCGAAGCCATCGCGCGGCGGCCCCTCGCGCACCGCGGCGGGCGTTACTTCGTCGCTCTCGCCGAACCAGAAGGACAGCACGTCGGCGAGGCCGAGCGCGGCGTTGGCCAATTCGCAGATGCGCGAGCCAGGGAGATCGAGATGGTCTGTCTCATGGGCTGGATGTGGTCCGGGGTCGGGGCGGGGCTGGTCGCGCAATCAGGCATCGTCGATCTGATCCAGCGGCCAGCGTGGGCGCACATCGAAGGCGCCGTCGCAGTGCAGCGGCACCAGTCCACGCTGTGCGCGCATCGCGCCGGCCAGCGCGATCATGGCGCCGTTGTCGGTGCACAGCGCGGGCTCGGGGTAGTGCACGCAGCAACCGCGCGCGGCGGTGGCTTCGTCGAGCCGTCGGCGCAGCTCGCGGTTGGCGCCGACGCCCCCGGCCACCACCAGCCGGCGCAGGCCGCTGGACTGCAGCGCACGGATCGACTTGGCGACCAGCACATCGACGATCGCCGCCTGCGTCGAGGCCGCCAGATCGGCGCGCTGCGTGGCCGTCGGCGACTCGCCCAGCTTGCGCAGCTGCGTCCAGACAGCAGTCTTCAGCCCGGAAAAGCTGAAGTCGAGGTCACCGCTGTGCAGCAGCGGCCGCGGCAGCGCGAAGGCCCGCGGATCGCCCTGGCTGGCCAGCCGCGCCAGCGCCGGCCCGCCCGGGTAGCCCAGACCCAGCAGCTTGGCAGTTTTGTCGAAGGCCTCGCCGGCAGCATCGTCCACCGTCTCGCCCAGCAAGGTGTAGCGGCCGACATCGTCCACCCGCATCAGCTGCGTGTGCCCGCCCGATACCAGCAGCGCAACGAAAGGAAACTGCGGCGGGTCGGCGGCGAGGAAGGGTGACAGCAGATGGCCCTCGAGGTGGTGCACGCCCAGCGCCGGCCGCCCCAGCGCCGTGGCCAGCGCCACCGCCGCACCGGCCCCGACCAGCAGGGCGCCGGCCAGCCCGGGGCCGCGGGTGTAGGCAATCAGGTCCAGCTCGGCCAGCGTGGCGCCGGCGTCGGCCAACACCTGTCGCGTCAGCGGCAGCAGACGACGGATGTGGTCGCGCGAGGCCAGCTCGGGCACCACGCCGCCATAGGCCTCGTGCATGGCGGCCTGGGTATGCAAGCCCTGCGCGCGAAGCACCGGCAGTGCATGGTCGCCATCGGCTGACGCCGCCACAGAGACCAGCGCCACGCCGGTCTCGTCACAAGAGCTTTCGATGCCGAGCACGTTCACTGAACCGAGTCTACCGGGGGCCTGCTGCGAGTCGTCGCAGTGCGGCACCGGCTTGGTGCACGCACGGCCCGAAGAAGCGGGCACGTGGTTTGCTAGCTCCTTGACGACACCTTCGTCGGGTGTCTGTCTATCTCCTCAGCGGGGCGAAAGCCCCACGTCAGGCCTCCTCGGTGTCCTCCGGGGAGGCCCTTTTTCTCCAACGCCTCAAGATGGTCTCGGAGCTTTCGATGAAGTTCACGCCGCGCCAAGCCACGTCAAGGCGCAGGCGGTGCAGCGAAGGCGGCGAGCGCCTCGCCGGTGACGCGGCAGATGCGCCAATCGGGCAGCAGGCTGGCG
>JBBQOR010000342.1:0-3764 GCA_038331055.1 Burkholderiales bacterium | reverse complement strand
AAGGCCTGCAGGTGCGCACCCACGCCCAGGCTGGTGACGAAGGGCGCGCCGCGGCGCGCCAGCTCACGGATCGTGGGGTAGTCCAGGTGGTCGTAGTGGTCGTGCGAGACGACCACCAGATCGATCTTCGGCATCGCCTTCAGCGCCACCGGCACCGGCTGGAAGCGCTTGGGCCCGGCGATGCGCGAGGGCGATGCGCGCTGGCCCCACACCGGATCGGTCAGCACGCGCAGGCCGTCGATCTCGATCAGCACGGTCGAGTGGCCGAGCCAGGTGGCGCGCAGCCCGCTGCCGGGCGGGCGGCGCCAGACTTCGCGCGGATCGATCGACGGCAGCGGGTGGCTGGGCACGCGCCGGTTGCCGCCGCGCAGGAACTCGCCCAGCGTCGGCCGCGCAGCGCTGGCGTCACGCAGCCCGGGCGCGATCGGGAACAGGTTTCGGAAGCGGCCGTCCCGCCAGCGTGGCGAGTCCTGCATGCGCTCCAGGCGCAGGCCGGTGGACGGGCTGCCGAAGGTCTTCATCGTGGGGCGGTGCAGATGTGGGATGAGGGTGCGCAGTGTGGCCCGGATGCCGCGCCTCGGGTTAGCATGCCTCGATGTCCGGCGCGGCCTGTTCGACCTGTGGCACCGCGGCTCCTGCAGGGGCCCGGTTCTGCCCGCAGTGCGGCAGCGCGCAATGGCTGGCCTGCGGCGCCTGCGGCACGCTGAACGCCGCCAGCCACCGCTTCTGTTCGGACTGTGGTCAGGGCCTGCAGGCTGCGGCGGCGCCAGCAGCAGCGACCGCCCCGGCCGCAGCGCCGCCGGCAGATGCGCGCACCGACCACGCAGAGCGGCGCCAGATCACGGTGATGTTCTGCGACCTCGCCGATTCGACAGCAATGGCCAACGGGAGCGACCCGGAAGACTTTCGCGAGATCGTGCACGCGTACCACGAGGCCGCCGTCAAGGTGATCCAGGATCTGGGCGGACATGTCGCGCAGTACCTCGGCGACGGCCTGCTGGTGTACTTCGGCTACCCGCGCGCGCATGAGGACGCCGCCGCGCGCGCGCTGCATGACGCGCAGCGCATCGTCGGCGCGCTGCCGGCGCTCAATGCGCGGCTCGGGCTGGTGCCGCCGCAGACGCTGCGTGTGCGCATCGGTGTGCACACCGGGCTGGTGGTGGTCGGCGACGTCGGCGCGGGCGCGCGCATGGAGCAACTGGCCATCGGCGACGCGCCGAACATCGCCGCGCGGCTGCAGGGCGTGGCACCGCCCGACGGTGTGGTGGCCTCGGCCGTCACGCGCAATCTGGTGCGCGAGCCGATGGACTGGCGCGACCTGGGCGAGCTCTCACTGAAGGGTATCGCGCAGCCGCTTCGCGCTTACGCGCTGGGCGGCGAGGGGGCGACCACCGGCGGCGGCCAGCGCGAGGAGGCGCCGCTGGTGGGGCGCGAATCCGAGTCCGCCTTCCTCGACGGTGCCTGGGGCAGCGCTCGCGCTGGGGCCGGCACGGTGGTGCTGGTCAGCGGCGAGCCGGGCATCGGCAAGTCGCGGCTGCTGGCGGCGGCGCGTGAGCGGGTCGCCCGTGACGGCGGACGCATGCTGCTGTTTCGCTGCTCGCCGTACCACATGGCGAGCGATATGCATCCGGTCAGCGAGTGGCTCGAGCACGCGCTCGCCTTCGGGCCCGGCGAGGCGCCTTCGGCGCGCTACGACCGTTTGGCACAGGCGCTGCACGGCAACGCGCCGCCCGCGCCAAGCGCGCCAAGCCCGCCGAGCGGGCCTAGCGGGCCGACCGGGCCGAAAGCAGGGCCGACCGACGAGCTGGAACTGCTGGCCGCGCTGCTCGGCCTGCCTTTGCCCGAAGGGCATGAGGCGCCCCGGCTGACGCCGCAGATCGCCAAGCAGCGTACGCAGGCCGCGCTGGTGCGCTGGCTGCTGGCGCAGTCGGTGCACGAGCCGCTGATGCTGGCCTTCGAGGACCTGCACTGGGCCGACCCGTCGACGCTGGCCTTCATCCAGGCCGTCACCGGCGAGTTGGCCGGCGCGCCGCTGATGCTGCTGGCGACCTTCCGCCCCGAGTTCGAGCCGCCCTGGCCGGCGGCGCCGCGCACCGTCAGGTTGGCGCTCGAGCGGCTGACGCGCGCCGGCATCGAGGCCATCGTCGCGCGCCTGACGGGCGGGCGCCGGCTGCCCGAGGCGGTGCTGCGGCAGATCGTCGCCAACACCGACGGCGTGCCGCTGTTCGTCGAGGAATTCACCCGCACGGTGCTCGAGTCCGGCGCGCTGCAGGCGCATGCCGACCGCTTCGAGCTGCGCAGCGACCTGCTCACCGGGCTGATCCCCGAGAGCCTGCGCGACTCGCTGGCCGCGCGGCTCGACCGGCTGGGTGCCGGGCGCTCGGTGGCCCGCCACGCGGCGGTGATCGGGCGTCGCTTCGAGGCCTCGCTGGTGGCGGTGCTGGCGGGGCTGACCGAGCAGCAGGTCGACGAGGGGTTGACCGAGCTGACCCACGCCGGGCTGGTCTACCGCGTGGACGTGCATGCCAGCAGCGAGCGCTACGAGTTCAAGCATGCCCTGGTGCAGGCCGCTGCCTATGAATCGCTGCTGCGGCGCGAGCGCACGCTGCTGCACACCCGGGTGGCGCAGCAGATCGAGTCGCGGCTGCCCGAGCTGGCCGAGCGCCAGCCCGAACTGCTGGCCTGGCACCTGACCGAGTCGCAGCAATGGGTGCCGGCGGTGCAGCGCTGGCTGCTTGCCGGCCAGCGCTGCCTGGCGCGCTCGGCCAACCAGGAAGCCATCACCCACCTGCGCGCCGGCCTGGCGCTGGTGCCGCAACTGCCGGTCGGTGCGCGCGAAGGCCTCGAGCTGGCGCTGCTGTCGACCATCGGCCCGGCGCTGATCGCCACCACCGGCTTCGGCTCGCCGCCGGTGGGCGAGGCCTACACGCGGGCGCGACAGCTGTGCGAAGTGATGCAGGACCGTCCCGAATTCTTCCCCTCGCTCTGGGGCTCCTGGGTCTACCACATGGTCAGCGGGCGGCTGGCGGCATCACAACAGATCGCCGAGCAGATGCTCGAACTCGGCCAGCGCACCGGCGATCCGGCGATGCGGGTCGAGGCCCACTGGACGATGGGCAACTCGCTGTTCTGGCTGGGGCAGTTGGCCGCCGCCGACGAGCAGCTGGCGCTGACGCCGCAGTGCTACGACCGCGAGCGCCATGCGGGCAACGCGCTGCTCTACGGGCAGGACCCGGCGGTCGCGGCAGAGTGCTACCGCAGCTATACGCTGTGGGCGCTCGGCTGTCCCGACCAGGCAATGGACGCGCACGCCCGTGCCAGCCAGCGGGCGGCGCAGCGAGACCACATCTTCACCACCGGCTGGGTGCTGGCCTTCGGCTTCATGCTGCGCATGTTCAGGCGCGAGCCGCGACAGGCGCTGAGCGCCGCCGAGGCCACGCTGGCCTTCTCCACCGAACATGGCCACCCGTTCTGGACTGCCGCGGCGATGGTCGTGCGCGGCTGGGCGCGCGCGCGGCTGGCGCAGGGCGCTGACGCCACCGAGTTCGACGCCGGCCTGTCCCAGCTGCGCGAGGGCCTGGCGCTGTACGAGATGACCGGCTCGCAGGTGGTGCAGACGCTGTGGTACGCGCTGCTGGCCGAGCTCGAGCTCGACGCTGGTCGGCTGCCCGAGGCGCGGGCAGCGCTCGACGCCGGATTCGCCAAGGCCGAGGTGGTGGGCGAGCGCCTGTCGGAGATCGAGCTCTGGCGCATCCAGGCCGAGT
>JBBQOR010000341.1:0-3766 GCA_038331055.1 Burkholderiales bacterium | reverse complement strand
CGCCGCGCCAGCGGCCCGCGGCGCAACGTCCAGCCGCCGTCGGCCCGCCGCACCACCAGCCGCGATTCCACCTCGTCCTGCCCGGCCAAGGCAAACAGGGCCGCGCGCGCCAACGGTGGCTGCACGCCAGGCAGGGCCTGGCGCACCAGCAGCGGCTTCTTCTGCCAGTGCCGGCGCATGAAGGCCGCCGGCGTCAGACCGCCGAGCAGCGCGAGGGGGGCGTTCAAGTCCATCGCGGGATTCTGCGTGAGGCGCTGTGCGATCATTCTTCAGATGATCATCGCGAGCCCCTGCGTCGTCAGCCTGAGCTGGACCCTGACCGACGCACAGAACCAACCATTGGATGAATTGCCAGAACCCGTCGAGTTCTTCTTCGGCGGCGACGACCTGCTGGCCAAGGTGCAAGAGGCGCTCGCCGGCCACACCGCCGGTGACGAACTGAAGTTGCAACTCGAACCCGAACATGCCTTCGGTGACTACCGGCCCGATCTGGTGTGCTTCGAGGACCGCGCGCTGTTTCCGCCTGATGTCGACGTCGGCATGGCCTTCGAGGGCTTGCCGGCCGGCGCCGTGACACCGGACATGCCCACTGACGCCATCTACGTCGTCAGCGAGCTCTACCCCTCGCACCTGGTGCTCGACGGCAACCACCCGTTGGCCGGGATGGCGCTGCGACTGCACCTGAAGGTGTGCGGCGTGCGCGCGGCGAGCGAGGCCGAGATCGAGGCGGGCAGCGTGGGTGAGTTGCCCTTGCAGGTGCTGGCGCTCGCGCCGACCGCGCGCACGCTGCAGTAGCGCCGGGTTCGTGCAGCCGTCGTTCGCTCACGCGACGCCGGTCGAGCCGAAGCCACCTTCGCCGCGACGCGATGCGGTGAACTGATCGACGACGCGGAACGCCGCCTGCACCACCGGCACGATGACCAGTTGCGCGATGCGCTCCAGCGGCTGCAGCGTGAAGTCGGTGCTGCCGCGGTTCCAGCAGCTGACCATCAGCGGCCCCTGGTAGTCGCTGTCGATCAGCCCGACCAGGTTGCCGAGCACGATCCCGTGCTTGTGGCCCAGGCCCGAGCGCGGCAGGATCAGCGCCGCCAGGCCCGGGTCGGCGATGTGGATCGCCAGCCCGGTGGGGATCAGCTCGCACTGCCCGGGCGCCAGCCGCAGCGGCGCATCCAGCGCCGCGCGAAGGTCGAGCCCCGCGCTGCCCGGCGTGGCGTAGTGCGGCATCTGCGCGGCCAGCCGTGCATCGAGCACGCGCACATCGATCAGCGCCATCAGCGGAGAACGCCGCGTCGGCGCGCGATCTCGGCGACCAGACGGCGCGCCAGGCTGAGCTTGTCGCCGCTGGGCAGCCCGACCGCGCCGTCGGCATCGACCAGCAGCAGCGTGTTGTCGTCGCGGCCGAAGGTGGCCGGCCCCAGGTTGCCGACGATCAACGGGATGCCCTTGCGGATCCGTTTCGCCTGCGCATGCGCCAGCAGATCGTGGCTCTCGGCGGCGAAGCCCACACACCACGGGCGCTCGGGCTCGGGCAGCCGGGCCACGGCGGCCAGGATGTCGGGGTTCTCGACCAGTTCGAACAGCGGCGCCATACGCTGGCCGTCCTTCTTGATCTTCTGCTCGTTCATGTGCGCGGGCCGCCAGTCCGCCACGGCGGCGGTGGCCACGAAGACCTCATGCATCGGCGCCAGCGGCAGCACGGCGCCATACATCTGCTGTGCGCTGCTCACGTCGATGCGGCGCACGTGACGCGGCGTGGGCAGGTGCACCGGGCCGGCCACCAGCGTGACCTGCGCACCGGCCTCCTGCGCCGCGCGGGCCACGGCGAAGCCCATCTTGCCGCTGGACAGATTGGTGATGCCACGCACCGGGTCGATGGCCTCGAAGGTCGGCCCGGCCGTCACCAGCACTCGCTGGCCGGCCAGCAACTTGGGCTGGAAGAAGGCGATCAGATCGTCGCGCAGATCAGCCGCTTCGAGCATGCGGCCGTCGCCGGTCTCGCCGCAGGCCTGGTCCCCGCTGCCCGGGCCGAGTACGCTGGTGCCATCGGCCGACAGTTGGGCGAGGTTGCGCTGCGTCGCCGGGTGCGACCACATCTCGCGGTTCATTGCCGGCGCCACCAGCAGCGCGCAGCGTTCACGCGGGCGCGCCAGGCACAGCAGGCTCAGCAGTTCATCGGCGCGGCCTTGCACCAGGCGGGCGATGAAGTCGGCACTGGCCGGCGCGATCAGGATGGCGTCGGCCTCGCGCGAGAGGTCGATGTGCGCCATGTTGTTGGGCTGGCGCGCGTCCCACTGGTCGCTGAAGACTGCGCGGCCCGACAGCGCCTGCATCGTCACCGGGGTGATGAACTGGGCGGCCGCGGCCGTCATCACCACCTGCACGGTGGCGCCGGCCTTGACCAGCTCACGCGCCAGTTCGGCCGCCTTGTAGCAGGCAATGCCGCCGCTCAGGCCGAGGACGATGTGGCGGCCCGCAAGGCCGGGGGTTGGCAGCATGGCGCGCACTCTAGCAGGGGCTTTTCGGGCGACGTCCGGTCAGGGCCCGACGGCGCCGTGGCACTTCTTGAACTTGCGCCCGCTGCCGCAAGGGCAGGGGTCGTTGCGGCCGGGCCGGGCCTCGACACGGCGCGGGCTCGGGCGGACCTGGCGCTCGATCCAGAGCAGCCGCAGGTCCTGCACCGCAAAGCAGGCGACGTCGATCAGGTCGTCGCGCGAGAGGTCGCTCGGGTAGCCCCGATCCCGCAACAGCGCAGCGTATCGCGGCGAATCCGGCGGCACCGCCAGAAAGAACACGTCGCGCAGGCACTGCCCGAGTGCCTCGGTCTCGTCGCGGTTCAGGCCGGCGTCCGACCAGTCGTCCTGAAAGATGTCGATGGCTTCCGCGAAGCCGCGCGCCCACTCGGCGCCGGGCTGCAGTCCGCGTGCCCCGTCTTCGTCCATCAGGCCCTCGGCGACCAGCTTGGCGCGCGCCTCGTCGTCCCAGTACATCAGGAGCGGCGAAACCCGCAGCTGCTGTTCCTCCTCCAGCAGGCGGTCGGGATGGAGTTGCTCGGCGACGGTATTCCAGCGCGCCAGCAGCGCGCCGGTCGCCTCCTCCAGCGACTGCGGGTCGCCGTGGGCGCGCTCGAAGGCGTCGCCGCACAGCGCCTCGATCCACTCGGAAGGCATCAGCGTGCGCGGGCCGCAGACCAGCGCGGTGATGAAGCCGTCGAGCTTCTCGACGCTGAGATCGACGCCGAAGCCGTCGAGGCGCTCGCACAGGGCCTGCAGTGCGTCGACCTCGGGGTCGTCGCTGTCGGGCGTCGGTGCCGGTTCGCTGGTGTCGGACTTTCCGGTGGTGTCGTTCATGTCGCTCATGGAGTGCTGCCGACGAGTTGCGCGCGCAGAAACTGCAGCAGCGCCAGTTGCGAGGCCGCGCGCGCGGCAGGCTCGCCGCCCACCGTCACGCCCTGCCCGGGCCGCACGCCGTTGGGCACCTCGGGGCGGTGGCGCACGGCGGCGGTGGAGTCGAAGCCGTGGAAGGCCCCGGGATAGACCTCGATGCGCGCCCGTTCGACCGCGCGCCGGGCCAGCGTGACGCAGGGCTCGGCAGGCGTCCAGTCGTCGCGCTCGCCGACCAGCAGCAGTACGTTCCATGGCGGCTGCCAGCCGCGTTCGAGCTCAGCCTCACAGCCCGGATAGAAGGCCACGGCGGCACGCGGACGGACGCTGGCGTTGCGCACCTCGGCATGCCCGTGGTTGCTCGCACTGAGCACGGTGCTGCCGCC
>JBBQOR010000340.1:0-3788 GCA_038331055.1 Burkholderiales bacterium | reverse complement strand
ACAGCTCCGTGGGGCGAATTCTAGCGGCTTGCCTCCGCGCCGACGATCACGGCGCCTGCTCGAGGCCGAAGGCCTTGTGCAGCGCACGCACCGCCAGCTCCATGTACTTCTCGTCGATCACCACGCTGGTCTTGATCTCGCTGGTGGTGATCATCTGGATGTTGATGCCCTCCTCGCTGAGCGTACGGAACATCCTGGCGGCCACGCCGACGTGACTTTTCATGCCGATGCCGACGATCGACACCTTGCAGATGCGCGGGTCCCCGCTGACCTGCAGCGCACCGACGGCAGGCACCACCTTGGTCTTGAGCAGATCCAGCGTGCGCGCGTAGTCGGTGCGGTGCACGGTGAAGCTGAAGTCGGTGCGGCCGTCGTGCGAGACGTTCTGGATGATCACGTCCACATCGATATTGGCGTCGGCCACGGGCCCGAGGATCTGCGCCGCGATGCCCGGCCGGTCGGGCACGCCGAGTACCGTGACCTTGGCCTCGTCGCGGTTGAAGGCGATGCCTGAAACGACCGCTTGTTCCATCTTCTCGTCCTCTTCGAAAGTGATCAGGGTGCCCGAGCGCGCTTCCTCTTCAAGCGGGATGTCCCAAGGCGTGAAGCTGGACAGCACACGCAGCGGCACGCGGTACTTGCCGGCGAACTCGACCGAGCGGATCTGCAGCACCTTGCTGCCCAGGCTGGCCATCTCGAGCATCTCCTCGAAGCAGATGGTGGCCAGCCGGCGCGCTTCGGGCACGATGCGCGGATCGGTGGTGTAGACGCCGTCGACATCGGTGTAGATCAGGCACTCCGCCGCCTTCTGCGCCGCGGCCACCGCCACCGCCGAGGTGTCGCTGCCGCCTCGGCCCAGCGTGCTGACGTTGCCGCCCTCGTCGATGCCCTGAAAGCCGGCGATGACGACCACGCGTCCGGCCGCCAGATCGGACAGCACGCGCGCATCGTCGATGTGGCGGATGCGCGCCTTCGTGTAGGCAGAGTCGGTCTGGATCGGCACCTGCCAGCCGGCATAGCTGACGGCCTGAAGGCCCTCGGCCTGCAGGGCCAGCGCGAGCAGCCCGACCGACACCTGTTCGCCCGTGGCGGCGATGGCATCGAGTTCACGATCGCTGTGCACGGTGGACTTGTCGGGCATCAGATCCCTGGCCAGCGCGAGCAGGCGGTTGGTTTCGCCGCTCATCGCCGAGGGCACGACCACCAGCTGGTGGCCCGCGCGCACCCACTTGGCCACACGCTTGGCGACACTGCGGATGCGCTCGGTCGAGCCCATCGAGGTGCCACCGTATTTGTGAACGATCAATGACATGGCGGGAATTCTATCGAGGGGGTGGTGGCGCACCCGCCGGCTCCCAGCGCAGCGACAGCGCCTTGCCGACGTCGGCCGCCAGGCATCGCGCGTCCAGTCCGAGCGTCGGCACATAGATCAGCCGGCCTGCGGCCCAGACCAGCGGTCCACCACGCTCCCAGGCCGCCACGCGCAGCGCCTGGAACTGCTTCTTCAGCGAACGCGCCGTGCCACGCGGCGTGAGCTGAAACTGCTCGCCACCGACACGCGCGCGCAACTCGGCGTGGCGTAGCTGCTCAGGCGCAACCCCCTGTCCGGCTGGTGCGCGCTCGACGACGAAGCGGCCTGCCCAGACCGGCACCGGGTGGATGCCGGGCCGCGAGAGGTCGATGGCCAGCGGCAGCGCCAGTGTCGGATCACCACCTGCCCGCGTTGCCGGCGGGCCACCGACCAACATGTGCGGATGAACGTAACGCAACCGCCCGTCTTGGCTGCACAACTCGCCCGGGCTGGCAGGCCAGCGGGCGCTGCGCGCGCGCGGCGCCTCGGCCAGCAGCCGCTGCACCAGCGCTTCGGGCGCCCCGGCGTCCACGTGGCGGGCCAGCCAGACCCGCAGCGCGACGGCGCGGCGGGCAGGCGATAACGCACGCCACACTTCAAGCAGCAGTGCACCGGTCTCGTCGACCGCGGCAGACAGATCCTGCGCCGCCACTTCGTCCAGCACCGCGGCCGCCTCGGCGCTTCGCCGTGCGGCGGCGGCCAACGTCACTTCGGCGTCGGGGAAAGCAGCGTACAGCGTCGGCCAGACCTGGGCACGCAGTCGGTTGCGCGCGAAGCGGACGTCAGCGTTGCTGCCGTCGTCCACATAGCTCAGGCGGTGCCGGCGCACATAGGCCTCGATGGCCTCGCGCGGCATGTCCAGCCACGGGCGCAGCCAGTGCAGACCGTTGCGCTGCGCGCTCGCGGGCATCGCGGCCAGCGCGGCCGGCCCGCCGCCGCGCAGCATCTGCAGCAGCACGGTCTCGGCCTGATCGCGGCGGTGCTGGGCCAGCAGCACGGTATCGCTGCCGGCAGCGCGAGACATTGCGGCCAGCGCCGCGTAGCGCTCGCGTCGCGCCCAGGCCTCGACACTGTCGCCGCGTCCGGGTGCCACGGTCAGGCGCTGCACGACCAGGCTGACCGGCAGGCCGGCGCGCGCCCAGCGGCCCACCTGGCGCGACAGGTGCGCGGCCCAGCGGTCGGCGTCGGGGTGCAGGCCGTGGTGCACATGCAGCGCCACCACCTTCAGCGCAGTGCCTTTGGCGGCGCGGGCGGCGCAGTGCAACAGGGCGGTGGAGTCGCGGCCGCCGCTGGCGGCAACGGCCAGCAAAGCCGCCGCGGTTGTTGCCGGCCCAGGGACTTCAGCGATCCTTCGTGTCGCCGAAACGGCCATAGCCCTGCAGCCGCTCGTAGCGGCGTTGCAGCAGGTCCTTGGGCTTGAGGTCGACGACTTGCCGCAGTGCGTCGTTGAGCGCGCGCTTGAGCTGCGCGCCCATCCACTTGGGGTCGCGGTGCGCACCGCCGACGGGTTCGCTGACGATCTTGTCGATGAGCCCGAGCGCCTTCAGCCTGTGCGCGGTGATGCCCAGCGCCTCGGCCGCGTCGGCGGCACGTTGGGCAGTCTTCCAGAGGATCGACGCACAGCCCTCGGGCGAGATCACCGAGTAGACGCTGAACTGCAGCATCAGCACCTGATCTGCCACGCTGATGGCCAGCGCACCGCCCGAACCGCCTTCGCCGATGATGGTGCTGACGATCGGCACCTCGAGCTGCGCCATCTCGAAGATGTTGCGCCCGATGGCCTCGGACTGGTTGCGCTCTTCGGCGCCGATGCCCGGATAAGCGCCGGGCGTGTCGACGAAGGTGAAGACCGGCAGGCCGAACTTCTGCGCCGTTTGCATCAGGCGAAGCGCCTTGCGGTAGCCCTCCGGGCGCGCCATGCCGAAGTTGCAGCGCAGATTCGCATCGATATCCCTGCCCTTCTGGTGGCCCAGCAGCATGACCCGCTGCTGATTCTGGAGCGTAGCGAAACCTCCGATGATGCCCTGATCGTCGCCAAACAGGCGATCGCCGTGCAATTCGATGAACTCGACGGTCAGGCCGGCGATGAAATCGCGCAGCATGGGCCGTTCGGGATGGCGCGCCACCTGCACGGTTTGCCACGGCGTCAAGATCGCATAAAGCGCCTTGAGTTTCGCAGCGCGCTCTTTTTCCAGCGCGGCGATCCTGGCCTGGGTGGAAGAATCTGGCCCGCTAACGGCTTTCAATTCGGCCAGTTGCGTCTCGATTTCGGTGATTGGTGTTTCGAAGTCCAAATTCATGCCATGATCTCCTGGATTGTGGCCATGCTTACGTCCGGCGGTAGGCCAGGATTTGGTGGAGGGTGTCGCGCAGTTTGGGTCTCGGCACGATCATGTCCACAAATCCATGTGCCAACAGGTACTCGGCGGTTTGGAAG
>JBBQOR010000339.1:0-3790 GCA_038331055.1 Burkholderiales bacterium | reverse complement strand
CAGACAGTCTTCGACGGTGATGCGGGCCATGGTGGGGCGGTCCTTGAAGGATTCAGAGCAGATCAAGTGCAGCGAACACCTGCGAGCGGTTGCGCATCTGTGCGGCGTACTTCAGCCGCTGCGAATGCACGATGGTCTTCAGGTCGAAGATGGCCGTCTCGAACAGGCTGTTGATGATAACGTAGTCGAAGTGTCGCGCCTGCGCCACCTCATCACGCGCATTGTCCATGCGCACCGCGATGACCTCGGGCCCGTCCTCGCCGCGGCGCCTGAGCCGCTGACGCAGTTCATCCCAGCTGGGCGGCAACACGAAGATCAGCACCGTGTGCGGGAACAGCTGCTTGATCTGCAGCGCCCCCTGCCAGTCGATTTCCAGCACGATGTCGTGGCCGTCGACCAGCCGCTGCTCGATCGAGCGGCGTGAGGTGCCATAAAGGTTGCCGTGCACCTGCGCCCATTCGAAGAACTCGCCGCGCGCGATCATCTCGCGAAAGTCGGGCTCGTCGATGAACCAGTACTCGCGGCCGTGCTGCTCCTGCCCGCGCGGCTTGCGCGTGGTGTGCGAGACCGATACCGACAGGTGCGAGTCCAGTTCCAGCAGCGCCTGCACCAGGCTGGACTTGCCAGCGCCGCTGGGCGCCGCCACCGCGAACAGGTTGCCGGGCGTTTCCATCCGGACTGATTCTATGGAAGCTGTCCGGGCCCTTGTCGCCGCCCGGCCACACTTCGGACTTCAAGCGCTGCGCCAGATTCAGCGGGCGACGGCGAGGACGCGCGAAACGTCGGTGCCGGTCGTGCCGGCGTCGAAGCCCTGCGTTTCTGCGTTGGCCGACAACAGCTCACCGCGGGCGGCGGCCTGCAGCGTCTCGGCGCGCACTTTGGCGCGGCTGCGCTGGGCCACGAACGGTGTGTTGGCTTGCCGGTCGGACTCGGTGACCAGCGGGATGCTGGCGCGCGGCTGGCGCTGCATCCAGGTGCCGCTGTCGGCTTGCACGATGGTCGCGCCGAAGTTCTGCGGATACTCGTAGGTGGCTTCCTGGGCCGAAGCGGCGCCGGTGGCGACGAGCGCGATGGCGGCGATCAGGGTGCGGGTGGTGTTCATGGTCGGTGTCCTTGGCAGTGGGTTCAGAGGGTTTGCTTGGCGGGGCAGCTTCGGGAGGGGTTCTGTCTGCTGCCCACGAAATGAATTCTGAAAAGCCCGCCTCGTGTCCACCGGACAGTCAAATGAGAAATTCGTAATCTGCCGCCGTCGCGCAAGTGCGACGATGCCGACCTTGCCGCTCACGGCGCGCGACAAGGTCGAAGACCGCGTGCGCGGGCTCGAGGCCGGCGCCGACGACTATCTGGTTAAACCTTTCGCCTTCTCCGAGCTGCTGGCGCGCATCAACGCGCTGCTGCGCCGCGGCCAAAGCGCGGTGGCGCAGACGATCACCGCACTGCAGATGGGTGACCTCGAAGTCGACCTGATCGCACGCAAGGCGCAGCGCGCCGGCCAGCGGCTGGACCTGACGGCCAAGGAGTTCAAGCTGCTGACACTGCTGCTTCGCCGGCGCGGGCAGATCCTTTCGCGGACCACGCTGGCCGAACAGGTGTGGGACATGAACTTCGATTCCGACACCAACGTGGTCGAGGTGGCGGTGCGCCGCCTTCGCGCCAAGCTTGACGACCCGTTTTCCGCCAAGCTGCTGCACACGGTGCGCGGCATGGGCTATGTGCTCGAGGAGCGTGAACCCTCATGATCTGCAGCCACTCCATCGGCGGCCGGCTGTCCAGAAAGCTGGCCGTGCTGACGATGCTCATCGTCGGCACCCTGTTCACCGCGACCTGGTTCTCGGTCGAGATGAGCCGCCAGTGGGCGTGGTCGCTCGCGCTTGTCACACTGCTGGCCGGCTCGCTCGTGGCCGCCGGCAGTTACTGGCATGTGCGGCGGCAACTGCGCCCGCTGGACGATCTGGCCAGGCAGACGCGCGCGATCTCGGCCCGGAGGCTCGACCAGCGTCTGTCGCTATCCGACCCGGCCGAGGAACTGCTGCCCTGGATCGAGCAGTTCAATGCGCTGATGCAGCGGCTCGAGCGCGCGTATTCGCAGCTGAAGGCCTTCAACGCCGACGTGGCGCATGAACTACGCACGCCGCTGGCCAACCTGATCGGCGAGACCGAACTGGCGCTGTCGCGTGAGCGTCCGCTGGATGTTATGCGCGAGACGCTGGTCTCCAACCTGGAAGAGACGCAACGGCTCTCGGCGCTGGTCAACGACATGCTGTTCCTGTCGCAGGTCGACCGCGGCGCCATGGCCCGGCGCGGCGCGCCCGTCAGCCTGGCCGAACTGGCTGCACAGGTGCTGGACTTCCACGAAGCCCCGTTCGAAGACGGTGAGCTGAAAGTGCGGATCGAAGGCGACGCGCGTGTGGCGGTCGACGAGCCGCTGTTCAAGCGTGCGCTGTCGAACCTGCCGGGCAATGCCGCGCGCTTTGCCGATCACGGCTCGACGGTCACCGTACGCTTCGACAACGACGCGGCCGATCAGGTGCGTGTAGTGGTGCAGAACGCTGGTGAGGCCATCGACGATTCGGCGCTGCCGCGGCTTTTCGACCGGTTCTTCCGCGGTGACAAGTCACGTTGCTGCGACGACGGCCAGACGCACCACGGTCTGGGCCTGGCGATCGTGGCGGCGATCGCGCGCATGCATGCCGGTGCGACGCTGGCCGAGTCGCGCGGCGGCATGACGCGCGTGGGCTTCACGCTGGCTGCGGCGGGCTGACGAGGCTGCAGTCGGCACGGCGAGGTGATGGCGACCAGCGGGGTGGACGCAGTCGTCATTGACGGCCAGCACGGCATGGCCGGTTTCGAGCGGCAGCTGTCGATGCTGCAGGCGTTGTCACATACCCCGGCGGTGCCCCTGGTGCGCGTGTCGCACAACAGCCTGGCGGAGGTGAACCGCGCCTTGGATGCCGGTGCCTACGGCGTCATCTGCCCGCTCGTCAACAGTGCCGCCGAAGCGGCGGCCTTTGCGCGCGCCTGCCGCTACCCGCTGGACGGTGTCGAAGGCGAACGCAGCTTCGGCCCGGCGCGTGCGCTGCTGTACGGCGGTGCAGACTACGCCCAGCATGCCAACGCCGAGATCCTGGCGCTGGCGATGGTCGAAACCGCTGCCGGGCTGGCAGCGCTGGAGGAGATCGTCGCCACCCCGCAGCTCGACGGCATCTTCGTCGGGCCCAGCGATCTTGGCATCGCACTCGGCCTGGGTGTCGGCGCATCGCACGAGCACCCGGTGCTGGCTGAGGCACTGAAGCGCATCGCGGTCGCGTGCCGAGCGAGCGGCCGCGTCGCTGGCATCTGGTGCGGCAGCGCGGAGATGGCCCGCGCGATGCTCGGCCTCGGTTACCAACTGGTGGTGCCTGGCCACGACGCGGCATGCCTGCAGGCCGAGATCACGCGCCGGCTGGCGGTGTTGCGTGAGATCCACCGCGGCCCGGCTGCCGAGAAGGAGTAAGGCTGTGGCGGACAGGCTGGCGCTTGCTGGCAACGTGGCGGCGTGCGTCAGGACTTGCTGGGCAAGGTTGAGCTCCCCGATCGCTCGGTTGTTCCAGGCAAGTGCTGTAAAGTGATCGTATGGGGCATCTGCTCAGGACCGCGTTGATCTGGCTGGTGGTGGTCGCCGTTCCCGTGCAGGGAATGGCGGCCGTGGCCATGACGCATTGCGGCCCGGCTCATTCTGGCGCGCAGGCCGCGCAGCCCAAACTTCTGGCACTGCCCGACGCCCCGCAGATCGCACATGAGGAACATACAG
>JBBQOR010000338.1:0-3813 GCA_038331055.1 Burkholderiales bacterium | reverse complement strand
ACCCGGTGGACCTGCTGGAGGCGATGGTCGAGATCGCCCGCCAGCACCAGCTGATCATCTTCGCCGACGAGATCTACGACAAGACGCTGTACGACGAACACACGCACACCAGCATCGCCTCGCTCGCCGATGATCTGCTGTGCATCACCCTCAACGGCCTGTCGAAGAACTACCGCTCGTGCGGCTACCGCGCCGGCTGGATGATCGTCTCCGGCGACAAGCGCAACGCCGGCGACTACATCGAGGGCCTGAACATGCTGGCCTCGATGCGCCTGTGCGCCAACACGCCGGGGCAGCTCGCGATCCAGACCGCGCTGGGCGGCTACCAGAGCATCAAGGATCTGGTGGCGCCCAGCGGCCGGCTGGCGCGCCAGCGTGATCTGGCGTACACGCTGCTGAGCCAGATTCCGGGCGTCAGCGTGGTCAAGCCGAAGGCGGCGCTGTACATGTTTCCGCGGCTGGACCCCAAGGTCTACCCGGTGGCCGACGACCAGCAGTTCGCCTACGAGTTGCTGGCCGAGGAGAAGGTGCTGGTGGTGCAAGGCAGCGGATTCAACTGGCCGCAGCCCGACCACTTCCGTCTGGTCTTCCTGCCCAACTCCGACGACCTTGCCGAGGCCCTCGGCCGCATCGACCGCTTCCTGGCGAACTACCGTCGGCGGCACTTCGCCTGAGACCCGGGCCCCGTTCACGCTTGTTCAGCAGCATCCGCATGGCCACCACGCTTCCCCCCATCCAGGTCGGCCTGCTCGGCATAGGCACGGTCGGCCGCGGCACCTTCGACGTGCTGCTGCGCAACAGCGAAGAGATCCGCCGCCGCGCCGGGCGCGAGATCCGCATCGTCGCCGTGGCCGACCTCGACGTGGAGCGTGCCCGTTCGATCGTCGGCGACCAGGTCCGCGTCAGCAGCGACGCCGCGGCGCTGATCGCCGACCCGGCGATCGACATCGTGGTCGAGCTCATCGGCGGCACCGGCATCGCCAAGGTGCTGGTGCTGCAGGCGATCGCCGCCGGCAAGCATGTGGTCACCGCCAACAAGGCGCTGCTGGCGGTTCACGGCAGCGAGATCTTCGAGGCCGCGCGCGAACGCGGCGTGATGGTGGCCTTCGAGGCCGCGGTCGCTGGCGGCATCCCGATCATCAAGGCGCTGCGCGAGGGGCTGACGGCCAACCGCATCGAGTGGATCGCCGGCATCATCAACGGCACCACCAACTTCATCCTCTCGGAGATGCGCGCCAAGGGGCTGGACTTCGGCGTGGCGCTCGAACAGGCGCAGAGCCTGGGCTATGCCGAGGCCGACCCGACGTTCGACATCGAAGGCGTGGACGCGGCGCACAAGGCGACCATCATGAGCGCCATCGCCTTCGGCATCCCGGTGCAGTTCTCCAAGGCCTACGTGGAAGGCATCACCGGGCTGCAGGCGGCCGACATCCGCTATGCCGAGCAACTGGGCTACCGCATCAAGCTGCTGGGCATCACGCGGCGCCGCGACGACCTGCGCCCGGCCGGCATCGAGCTGCGTGTGCACCCCACGCTGATCCCGGCCACGCGGCTGATCGCCAATGTCGAGGGGGCGATGAACGCGGTGGTAGTGCAGGGCGACGCGGTGGGCACCACGCTGTACTACGGCAAGGGCGCCGGCTCCGAGCCGACCGCGTCGGCGGTCATCGCCGACCTGGTCGACATCACGCGGTTGCACACCGCCGACCCCGACCATCGCGTGCCGCACCTGGCGTTCCAGCACGGCTCGATGCAGGACACACCGATCCTGCCGATCGACCAGGTGATCACCGCCTACTACCTGCGGCTGCACGTGGCCGACGAGAAGGGCGTGCTGGCGCGCATCACCGGCATCCTGGCCGACAACGACATCTCGATCGATGCAGTGCTCCAGCGCGAATCGGCCGAGGGCGAGCGGCAGACCGACCTGATCATCCTGACGCACGACACGGTGGAAGGGCGCATGAAGGCCGCGCTGGCGCAGATGCAGGCGCTGCCCACCGTGCTGGCGCCGATCGTGCGCATCCGCAAAGAAGAACTCAACTGAGGGTGTCGGCGCGATGAAGTACCTCAGCACCCGCGGTGACGCCCTGCCGCGCGGCTTCAGCGACATCCTGCTGGAAGGCCTGGCCCCTGATGGCGGCCTGTATCTGCCGACGCACTACCCGCGGGTGGATGCCGCCACGCTGGCGCGCTGGCGCCGGCTGCCTTATGGCGAGCTGGCCTTCGAGCTGCTGTCGCTGTACATCGACGACATCCCGCCGGCCGACCTGCGCCGTCTGTGCCTGCAGACCTACACCGAGGCGGTGTTCGGCTCGGCGCAGATCACGCCGCTGAAGCCGCTGTCGGGTGTCGGCGAAGGCCTGTGGCTGCAGGCCCTGTCCAACGGGCCGACGCTGGCCTTCAAGGACATGGCGATGCAATTGCTGGGCCGCCTGTTCGAGTACGAACTGGCGCGCCGCGGGCGCACGCTGAACATTCTGGGCGCCACCTCGGGCGACACCGGCAGCGCGGCCGAGTACGCGATGCGCGGCAAGCAAGGCATCCGCGTCTTCATGCTCAGCCCGCACGGCCGCATGAGCCCGTTCCAGCAGGCGCAGATGTTCAGCCTGCAGGACGCCAACATCCACAACCTGGCGATCGAGGGCGTGTTCGACGACTGCCAGGACATCGTCAAGGCGATCAGCGGTGATCTCGCTTTCAAGCGCCGCTGGCACATCGGCACCGTCAACTCGATCAACTGGGCGCGTTTGCTGGCGCAGGTGGTGTACTACTTTGCCGGCTACTTCCAGGCCACCTGCAGCGACGATCAGGTCGTGAGCTTCGCCGTGCCCTCGGGCAACTTCGGCAACGTCTGCGCCGGCCATGTGGCGCGCATGATGGGCTTGCCGATCCGCCACCTGATCGTGGCCACCAACGAGAACGACGTGCTCGACGAGTTCTTCCGAGGCGGCCGCTACCGGGTTCGCGCCAGCGCGCAGACCTACCAGACCTCCAGCCCGTCGATGGACATCAGCAAGGCGAGCAACTTCGAGCGCTTCGTCTTCGACCTGCTGGGGCGCGATGCGGCGCGCACCGCCGAGCTGTTCGGCGATTCGCTGGCGCGCCAAGGCGGCTTCGAGCTGGCGCCGGCCGAGGTGGCGCGCATCGCCGGCTTCGGTTTCGTCTCGGGCCGCAGCACGCATGCCGACCGGCTGGCCACCATTCGCCTGGTGCACGAACGTTGCGGCACCGTGATCGACCCGCACACCGCCGACGGCATGAAGGTGGCGCTGCAGCAGCACGAAGCCGGCGTGCCGACCATCGTGCTCGAGACCGCGCTGCCGGCCAAGTTTGCCGCCACCATCCGCGAAGCGCTGGGGTGTGAACCTGCGTTGCCGGCCGCGCTGCATGATCTGGAGTCGTTGCCGCGACGCTTTGCGCTGCTGCCGGCCGATGTGACGGCCGTTCGCCACTGCATCGAAACCCAAGCGAGCTAAGCCTGAGGGGCACCCGATGAGCTCACCGATGCCCAAGCCCAAGGACGCGATGAGCCTGGACGATGCACTCGCCCGGCTGGTGGCCGGCGCCGCCGCGCATCTGATCGTCGAGCACGAGACCGTCTCGACATTCGACGCGCTGGGCCGCGTGCTGGCCGCCGACGTGTGCAGTCTGCTCGACGTGCCGCCCGAGGACAACAGCGCGATGGACGGTTATGCGTTGCGCGCGGCTGACGTGGCGGCTGCTGGTGCCGTGTTGCCGCTGTCGCAGCGCATCGCCGCCGGCAGCGTCGGCAGCGCCCTGGCGGCGGGCACGGCCGCGCGCATTTTCACC
>JBBQOR010000337.1:0-3817 GCA_038331055.1 Burkholderiales bacterium | reverse complement strand
GGCATCCAGGCGCTCGACCTGCTGGGCCGCAAGGTGGTGATGGAAGGCGGCGCCGGACTGCAGTTGCTGGCCGCGCGCATCGATGAAACCATCGGCCGTGCGCGTGCGCAGGGCGGCTTCGACAACCAGGCCGACGCGGTGGCATTTGCGCTGCGCAAGCTGCTGGATGCCACGCGTGCCGCCTGGGGCGGCGGCCGGCCCGACCACGCGCTGGCCAACGCCACGCCGTATCTGCAGGCCTTCGGCCACCTGGTGCTGGGCTGGCTTTGGCTGGATGTGGCCTGCGCCGCCGCGCGCACCGCCTCGCCGCTGGCCGCAGGCAAGCGCGCGGCGCTGCGCTACTTCGCCGACTACGAACTGCCCAAGCTCGACGCCTGGCTGGCCCCGGTGGCCGCCGGCAATCCGCTGCTGCTCGAGATGCAGGACGACTGGTTCTGAGCATGCCCAAGCACCGCATCGACCGCCTGGTCTGGCTGCTCATCTTCGGCGGCTTGTTCGGCGCCAGCCTGGGCCTGTTCGTGCTGCGGCTGGACGCTGCGATGGGCTGGCCGCTGGTGGCGGCGGGCTGCGTGGCCGTGGTCTGCGGCGTGGTGCTGATCTGGCTGCGCTCGCGCATGAAGGACGACGCGCCATGACGCCGCGACGGATCAAGCCCGCGCGCGGCCCGCGGTGCCAGATCAGCCTCGTCCTCGACCCAGCCCCCAACCCTTGAAGGACAGCGCGCCATGAGCACCCCGATCCAGCAACTATTCGACCTCAGCGGCAAGACTGCACTCGTCACCGGCGGCTCGCGCGGCCTGGGCCTGCAGATCGCCGAAGCGCTGGGCGAAGCCGGCGCGAAGATCCTGCTCACCTCACGCAAGGCGGCCGATCTGGAGGAGGCGGCGGCCGACCTTCAGGCCAAGGGCATCGATGCACGCTGGGTGGCCGCCGACGCCAGCGACCCGGTGGCCGTGCACAAGGTGGTCGACGACGCGATGCAGCGCCTGGGCGCGATCGACATCCTCGTCAACAACGCCGGCGCCACCTGGGGTGCACCGGCCGAGGACTATCCGCTGGAAGCCTGGGACAAGGTGATGGACCTCAACATCCGCAGCATCTTCCTTTTCTCGCAGGCGGTGGGCAAGGCGACGATGATCCCGCGCCGACAGGGCCGCATCATCAACGTGGCCTCGATCGCCGGCCTCGGCGGCTCGCTGGAGATGAAGTTCATCGCCTATGGCACCAGCAAGGGCGCGGTGGTCAACTTCACGCGCACGCTGGCCGGCGAGTGGGGGCCTTACGGCATCACCGTCAACGCGCTGGCGCCGGGCTTCTTCCCGAGCAAGATGACCAAGGGCGTGCTGCAGACCTTCGGCGCCGACAAGCTGGCTGCGCGGGCCCCCCTGCGCCGCATCGGCGACGACGACGATCTGAAGGGCGCTGCGCTGCTGTTCGCCAGCGCGGCCGGCAAGCACATCACCGGGCAGATCCTGGCCGTGGACGGCGGCGTGGCCGCGGTTCACGGCGGCTGAGCCGGCGGCGGCGCATGGAGTTCCGCGTCCCGATCCCCTTTGTCGAGACCCTCGGCTTCGAGCTGCTGCGCATGCAGGACGGTGAGGCCGAGATCGCCTTCGATCTGCGCGACGAGCATCACAACTCCTGGGGTGTGGCGCATGGCGGCGTGCTGATGACGCTGCTTGATGTGGTGATGGCGCATGCCTCGCGCGCCACTGCCGCTGACGACCAGAGCGCCCGGCCAGGCGTCGTCACGGTGGAGATGAAGACCAGCTTCATGCGTCCGGGCACCGGGCGGCTGCTGGCGCAGGGCCGGCTGCTGCACCGCACGGCGACGCTCGCGTTCACCGAAGGCACCGTGCGCAACGCGGCCGGCCAGCTGGTCGGCCACGCCAGCGGCACCTTCAAGTACATGCGCGCGCTGCCGGTGGGCGAGGGCGGACGACGCATCCAGAAACTCAACGCCTCGGACTGATCTGCTTTCCAGATCGACTTGCAAAGGACCGTTATGACCAACCAGCAGATTCTTCTCGCCTCACGCCCCGCCGGCGAGCCCGGCACCGACAACTTCCGCCTCGTCGAGGCCGCCGTGCCCGAGCCGGCAGAAGGCCAGGTGCTGGTGCGCCACCACTTTCTGAGCCTCGACCCGTACATGCGCGGGCGCATGAACGACGGCCGCAGCTACGCGCAGCCGCAGGCGTTGGATGTGGTGATGCAGGGTGGCACGGCGGGCGAAGTGGTGGCCTCGCGCCACCCCGGCTACGCGCCGGGCGACCGCGTGGTCGGCATGGGCGGCTGGCAGCACTACAGCCTGGTCGATGGCACGCAGCCCGGCTTGCTGCGCAAGGTGGACACCACGCATGTGCCGCTGTCGGCTTACCTGGGCGCGGTCGGCATGCCGGGCGCCACCGCCTGGGTGGGCCTGGCCACCATCATCGAGCCCAAGGCCGGCGAGACCGTGGTCGTCAGCGCGGCCAGCGGCGCGGTGGGAAGCGCCGTAGGCCAGCTGGCCAAGGCCCGCGGCTGCCGCGCGGTGGGCATTGCCGGCGGCCCCGACAAGTGCCAGTACGTGGTGCAAGAGCTGGGCTTCGATGCCTGCATCGACTACAAGGCGCAGCGCGACCTGAAGTCGCTGCTCGGCGCGCTCAAGCAAGCCTGCCCGGACGGCATCGACGGCCACTTCGAGAACGTCGGCGGCGTCATCCTCGACGCCGTGATGCTGCGCATGAACGCCTTCGGGCGAATCGCCTTCTGCGGAATGATCGCCGGCTACAACGGCGAGCCGATCCCGATGGCCAACCCGTCGCTGATCCTGGTTTCGCGGCTGAAGCTGCAGGGCTTCATCGTCAGCGAGCGCATGGATCTATGGCCGCAGGCGCTGAAGGAACTCGGCGGCATGGTCGCCAGCGGGGCGCTCAAGTACCGCGAGTCGGTGGCGCAGGGCCTGGCGAGCGCGCCCGAGGCCTTCCTGGGGCTTCTCAAGGGCCGCAACTTCGGCAAGCAGCTGGTCAAGCTGGTCTGAACACGGAGGGTGCGGCGATGCAGTGGACCTGGCAGCGCTTCGCAGCGCTTGGCGTGGACAACCTTTACGACGCGCTGGCGCTGCGCTGCCGGGTCTTCGTGCTGGAGCAGGGCGCCTACCTCGACCCCGACGGCGTGGACCGCGATTGCTGGCATCTGCTGGGGCGCGACGATGCCGGCGTGCTGCACGCCTATCTGCGCGTGGTCGACCCCGGCGTGAAGTACGCCGAGCCGTCGATCGGCCGCGTCATCACCTCGCCCGAGCGGCGCGGCAGCGGTCTGGGCCGGCAACTGATGCACGAGGGCCTGCAGCGTTGCCAGGCGGTGCACCCCGGTTCGGCCATCCGCATCGGCGCCCAAGACCGTCTGCGCCACTTCTACGGCACGCTGGGCTTCGAGCCGGTGGGTGAGAGCTACCTCGAGGACAACATCCCGCACCTGGAGATGCTCAGAGGCCCCGGCCCATGAGCGCGGCGGCCACGCACGAGGTCTTCAACCAGAGCACGCCGTTCACCGACGTGAACCTCTGGCAGGCCAACCGGCCGCTGCAGGACGCGCTGCGATTTCACGCACCTGCGCTCGATATTCGTGACCTGGACGCACTCGGCGCCGAAGCCGGCAGCGCGCCGGTGCAGCAGCATGCACGGCTGGCCAACTTGCACGGCCCGGTGCTGAGGAGCCATGACCGCTTCGGCCACCGCATCGACCAGGTCGAGTTCCACCCCAGCTACCACGCGCTGCTGGGCCGCGCGCTGGCCCACGGCCTGCACGGCACGCCTTGGAGCGCCGGGCCAGGCGC
>JBBQOR010000336.1:0-3821 GCA_038331055.1 Burkholderiales bacterium | reverse complement strand
GGTAGTGGCGCAGCGCCTCACGCCGCGTGGTGGCCGCGTCGGTGATGCGCACGGGCAGGTTCTGCGCCTCCTGCGCGCCGCCACCCGCGGGCCCCGCCGCGGCCGCTGGGGCCGTGCGTTCGGCCGCATCGCGCAGCACGCCGACGGCGGCTGATCGTGCGGCCAGCACTTCACCCACCGCGCGGCGCGCCGCGCCTTCGACGCGCGCCGTCAGCTCGGCCGCAGGGGCCGCCAGGTCGACCGGCTCCAGCACGACGTCGAGCCTCGACAAGTGCAGCACCTGGTCCCCTGGCCACGCGAGATCGAAGGCGCGCGCGAGCGCTGCCTGCAGCGCATCGCTGTGCCCGTGCAGCAGCGTGCGCAGGGCCAGGCCCTCTTCGGGCGTGGCGGCACTCGCCTGCCAGCGCAGCCGCCGCACGCGGTGCAGGCCCGAGGCGTTCATGCGCGGCCGCAGCCCGCTGCGCTCAGCGCGAGAACCCGCCGACCACGCGCAGGTTGCCCACCAGGCCCGCCTGCGTGCCGGTGGCGCCGCGCTCTATGGTCGTCAACCGCGTGTCTAGCGCGGTGCGCACGCCGCTGTCCTTGATCGAGCCCAGGCTCGCCGTCAGGGCCGCGGTCACGTCAGCGGCGGCCGGCGTCGTCACGTCCAGCCGCTGATCGACCACGCGCCCGGTCACCTCACCCACCGATCCGGCCAGTTCACCCTGCGCCTTGGTCAGCTCTTGCTCGACCTGCGTGCGCACTTCGGCGGGCAGGCCGGGCTGGGTGACCAGGCCCTCGAGTTCGAGCACCTTGGCCTGCTTGCGGCCCATGTCGCGCACGAGCACGTCGAGGTAGCGGTCGCCGGTGGCGATGTCGCGCCCGGGAACGTCGATGCCGCCGGTCACGCCGCTGGCACCGCGCGGGAACGTGACGCCCTTGACCAGCCCTTCGACGCTGGCGGACTGGGTGGCGAAGTCCTTCACCAAGTCACGCTGCCAGTCGGCCCTGACGGCGACGAAGCGGTCGTCGATCAGCAGCTCCACCGGCTTGAGCACACGGATGCCCTTGTCGATCAGCGTCGGCGGGCGGTAAGGCGGGCGGGTCAGCGGCGGCTCCTGGGGCTCGGGCAGGTCTTCTTCGGCGCAGGGGTAGCCGAGCGTGAAGTCGGCCACCACGCGGCCGCTGTCGTCGTAGACCAGCACGAAGCTGCCGCCGCGCCAGGCGCCGCCCAGGTGGTCGATGCCCGGGTGGCGTTGCACGAAGGCCTGGAACAGCAGCCGCTCGTCGGCCCGGTCGTCGCCGGCCTGGATCAGATCATCCAGCCAGTCGATCCAGTGCGGCTGGTTGGTGTTGATGAGCGAGTCGAAGGGCGAGACGAAGTCCGCGCGCGACACATTCCCCAGGTTGACGCGGGCGTTGCCCACCGATTCGAGCGTGTTGCTGTAGCTGGCCTTCCAGCGCGCGTTGCCCGTCACGTCGGCCTTGTAGGCGCTGTAGCTCGCCTGCGCCAGCGCGGGCGCGGCCTGCGCCTGCGCGGTGGCCACGGCGTCGCGGGCGCTGCGCGCGGCGCCGATGACCGATTCGCCGCTGCCGGCGGTGCCCAGGATCTGCCGCTGCGAGACCGCCTCGGTCACGTCGGCCAGGTACTTGTCGCCGTAGCGGCTGCTTTCCTCGAGCCGCCAGGAGACGTCCTTGCGCACCAGGTGGTGCAGGCGGTGCAGGTCGGTGTAGCGAATGCCGGGCTTGACGCGGATGCGCCGGCGGTCGTTGTGCAGCAGCACCTCCTGCACCTCGAAGGGCAGGTTGCGCGCGGCGATCAGGCGCTTGAGCTCGGCGCTGACCTCTTCCACCGGCCGGCCCAGATGGCCTTCGACGCGGAAGAAGTCGTGCGCGCCGATGGCGAAGGCCAGCGGGTCACGCGCGCGATCGGTCTGCGCCCACTCTGCCGCGCGGTAGCCCAGGTTGTGCCCGCCCTGGTTGCGCGCAGAGAGGCGGAAGTTCCAGCCCACCTGCACCGGCAGGTCGTCACGCAGCCGGTAGTGCCAGGGGATCGCCCGCTCCTCGAGCGCGCGGTCGGCGCCGAAGCTGGGCGTCACGCGCAGCGTGGTGTCCTCGGGCAGCGCGAAGCTGGCCACCAGCACGTGCAGTTTCCAGACCAGGAAGCGGGCATGCGCAGCGGCCTCACGCGACTTGGCATCCAGCGGCGCCGGGTACAGGCCGGTGCGCAATTGGCGTGGTGAGCTCAGCGCACCCAGCAGCAGGTGCTTGGCAAAGGCGGCGACGTCGGGCAGCGTGACGCTGTCGTCGGCCAGCAGCGCCTCACGCATCGCGTTCCAGGTCTCGACCAGATCGCCCACGAAGGCGTACCAGGGCTGCACGGCGCCGGCGCGGCCGGCCACCGCCACCGACTGCCGGCTGACGATGCCGGCCCAGTCGCTGCTGGGATCGGCGCCGAAGATTTCTTCCAGCAGTTCGGGGAATGTCGCCTGCAGCGCGCGCACCGCGGGCGCAAAGCGCTCGACGGTGGCCGCCACAGACGCCTGGTAGCGTGCCGCCAGCGCCGCCGTGGTGCCGATGTCGCGGCCCAGCACCGGCCGGCTGAGCGCCATCTCGGGCAGCGTCTGCGCACGCTCGCTGGCCGGCGCCAGGCTGGGCAGGCGGCGCTGCAAGGCTTCGGCATCGGCGCGGTCGATCAGCAGCAGGCGCACACGGTGCAGCGCGTCGCGGCCGAGGTTGTCGCAGTCGGTGCCGCTGCACAGGTCGGGGTCGTTGACCACGCTCTCCATCAGCATCAACACCACCTTGTCGGCCAGCCCGGCACCGGGCAGTGCGGCCAGCGGCTGGGCCAGCACATCGCTCTCGCCCACGGGCACCAGTTCTTGCAGCAAGAGCATCGGGCCAGGCTCGCCGCCGCCCTCCTCTCGGTCTTCACGCAGGCGCCGTGGGTAAAAGGGCTCGTAAACCGGAGCGCTGCTGTCATAGGGACGGAAGCGGTCGTACAGCGTGTCGGCGGGCAGCATCAGCAGATCACCGTCGGTGGTGACGCCCAGGCCGCGGCTGACGCGCACGTTGCCCGCCTGCAGGCCCACGTGCAGGCCGGCCACCAGGCCGACACCCAGCAGCGCCACGCGCGTCAGGCGGTCCTGGTCGTCGAGCCAGGCGGTGACGCTGTTGAGCTGGCTGTGCGTGAGCACCTGGTCGGGCTCGAACACGGTGTACTGGCTGGACAGTCGCTCCAGGCTGCGCAAGACCTTCAGCGGGTCGGCCATGGTGGGCTCCTCGGGAATTCGGTGCGGGTCGGTTCAGGCGGCGCCCGGCCCGCGGCCGAGCGCCGTCTTGCCGAGCAGGAATGGCGGCTTGGCGTCGTCGCCGGTGCAGTCGAACAGGTTGCGCACCGGGTAGACGTTCTTGATCTCGTCCAGCGCGTCGAGCAGCGCCTGCAGCTTCTCGGCGCGGCCGGTGCGGCTGACGCCGGCGGCCAATTCGAGCCAGGGGCGCCAGGCGCCCTCGAACTGGCGCATGTGCTCGGCGCTGACCCAGCAGATGGTGGGCAGGATGTGGGCTGGCGTCTCGCGCCGGATCAGGTCTTCGGTGAAGCGGCGAAACCCCATGTCCTGGAATCGCCCGGCGTAGGCCGGCAGCACGACGCGGATGCGGTACGAGTACGGGTCGAGGTCGGTGCAGTCGTCGCAGCCGGGGTCGGCGCAGATGCGCATCCGCGCGTCGCCAGGCTGCTGCGGGCGCAGCAGCAGGTGTTCGACGACGAACAGGCCCTCGCCGCTGTAGTGCTCGAGCAGATAGCTCAGCAGCGCGGCGATGGCCGCCTCCATCGCGGCCTC
>JBBQOR010000335.1:0-3821 GCA_038331055.1 Burkholderiales bacterium | reverse complement strand
CCGCTGCGAGTGGCCGTCTCGGACGACGACGGCGTCACCTGGCGGGTGATCCAACACGCTGACGATGGGATCTTCGGCGGTGTCTTGAGCATGAATGTGGTGTTGGAAGACGGCCGCTCCGTCTATCGATTCGGTCTTGCTCGCGGCGGCATCGCGCGGGTCGTGATCAGCGGATGAACTGCCGGTGCCCAGCGTTCGCTCGGGACCTTCCCGGCGGATGCCGGGAGCAGGCGGTTCTTTAGCATCCTGCGGTCAAACCGCGAGCGCGCCCGCGAGTGGGTCAGCGTCACCACCTGCGGCAGGGTGTCCTGGCGCAGCAGCGGGCGCGCGACCTCGCCTCGGCCGACGAAGATGTGCCAAGGTGACCTCCACAGAACGTACGGTGGCGTATGGTCGACGTCAGCCCCGGGTGGCCCGCATGCTGGTGCTCGCAAGTGCGGTGCGCGCAAGTGCGGTGCTGGCGGTGCTGCTGGTCATCCTGTTGGCGGGCATGATCACGCCGCTGGCGATACCGTCCGAGCTGATCGAAGCCTTCTTCGATTGAGCCGCGTGGCCGATCAGCCGGTCAGCCGCGTCACGCCCGGCAGCGGGCAGGCATAGATGGCGTTGCGCAGCGCCGCGATCGCCTCGTAGCGCGTGAAGCTGCGCCGCCAGGCCACCACCACGCGGCGCGTCGGGATCGGCGGGGCAAAGGGCACGTAGGTCATGTGCGGCTGCCTGGCCGACGGCACCGAGAGTTGCGGCACCACCGTCACGCCCATGCCCGAGGCGACCATGTACTTGATGGTCTCGAGGCTCGATCCCTCGAAGCTCTTGCGGATGCCTTCGGCTTCGCTGGAGAAGCGTGCGTACTCCGGGCAGACCTCGAGCACATGGTCGCGAAAGCAGTGCCCTGTGCCTAGCAGCAGCATGGTCTCGTGCTTGAGCTCCTCGGCCGGGATGCTCTTGCGCTTGGCCAGCGCGTGGCTGCGCGGCACCGCCACCATGAAGGGCTCGTCGTACAGCGGCGCCACGGCCAGGCCGGTGTCGGGGAAGGGTTCGGCCATGATCGCCGCGTCCAGTTCGCCGGTGCGCAGCTGCTCGAGCAGCCGTGCGGTGAAGTTCTCCTGCAGCATCAGGGGCATCTGCGGCGTGCGCTCGATGGATACGCGCACCAGGTCGGGCAGCAGGTAGGGGCCGATGGTGTAGATCACACCCAGCCGCAGCGGCCCGGACAGCGGATCCTTGTGCGCCTTGGCGATCTCGCGGATGGCCTGCGCCTGCTCGATCACCTGCTGCGCCTGGCGCACGATCTGCTCGCCCAGCGGCGTCACGCTGACCTCGCTGGTGCCGCGCTCGAAGATCTTCACGTCGAGCTCCTGCTCGAGCTTCTTGATGGCCACCGACAGCGTGGGCTGTGAGACGAAGCAGGCCTCGGCGGCGCGGCCGAAGTGGCGCTCGCGGGCGACGGCGACGACGTACTTGAGCTCGGTCAGCGTCATGCCGTCATTCTGGGGCCGGCACGGCACGTGAACGATGACACGCCGATTCACGCCGAGGCGGCTTCGACCCCGTGACTGCTGGATGGGCAGGCGACGGCCCAGGCGCAAGACTGGCGCACGCCCTCCGCAACCCCACCGCAACCCGAGACGCCCGCGCGCGTCCACTGGCCATGAAAAAGAATCTCACACTGTTTGGCGAGCCCGCGCGCATCAAGCACCTGCATGGCGAGAGCTATATGGTGTCCTCGCTCGAGCTGATGGCGGGCTTGCACGTGCGCGAGGTGCCGGTCAGCAAGCTGCCGCCTGAGGTGGTTCAAGAGCTGCTGCGGCTGCGCCGCACCTGGCCTGCGCGCAGTTGAAGCGGGTGCGCCTCACGGGCGCTCAAGCCTTCAAGAACTCCGCCTTGCCCGCCAGCCAGCGTGCCACCTGCGCGCGCGCCGCATCGGGGTGCTCGGCCAGCAATCCGGGCGCCAGCGCCCGCGCGCGCGCCAGCAATGCGTCGTCCGCATCGAGATCGGCAAAGCGCAGCAGCGCGTCGCCGCTCTGGCGCGCGCCCAGAAACTCGCCCGGGCCGCGGATCTGCAGGTCGCGGCGGGCGATCTCGAAGCCGTCGCTGGTCTCAGCCATCGCCTTCAGCCGCGCCTTGCCGGTGTCTGACAGCGGCGGCGTGTACAGCAGCACGCAGACACTGGCCGCCGCGCCGCGGCCGACGCGCCCGCGCAGCTGGTGCAGTTGCGCCAGGCCGAAACGCTCTGCATGCTCGATCACCATCAGGCTGGCGTTGGGCACGTCCACGCCCACCTCGACCACGGTGGTGGCCACCAGCACACCCATCAGCGCGCCGTTGAAGAGCGACATCACGGCGGCCTTTTCCGCCGCCGCCATGCGCCCGTGCAGCAGGCCGACCATCACGCCGGGCAGCGCTGCGCTCAGTTGCGCGTGGGTCTCGGTCGCGTTGCGCAGATCCACATGCTCGCTCTCCTCGACCAGCGGGCAGACCCAGTACACCTGCCGCCCGAGCGCCAGTTCGTGCTGGATGCGCGCCACCACCTGCTCGCGCCGGTGGTCGGAAAACAGCTTGGTCAGGATCGGCGTGCGCCCGGGCGGCAGCTCGTCAATCGTGCTCAGGTCGAGGTCGGCGAAGTAGCTCATCGCCAGCGTGCGCGGGATCGGCGTGGCGCTCATCATCAGCAGATGCGGCTCGATGCCGGATCCGGCGCCGGATCCTGATTCAGACTCAGCCAGCTTGTGGCGCAGCTGCAGCCGCTGGGCGACGCCGAAGCGGTGCTGCTCGTCGATCACCGCCAGCCCCAGCCGACGGAAGTGCACATCGTGCTGGATCACCGCATGCGTACCGACCACCAGCGCCGCCTCGCCGCTGGCCACGCGTTCGACCATGCGCTGGCGCGCCTTGCCCTTGCGTGATCCGGTCAGCCAGGCCACGCCCACCTGCAGCGGCTCGAGCCACTGCACCAGCTTGCGAAAGTGCTGCTCGGCCAGGATCTCGGTCGGCGCCATCAACGCGCACTGCCAGCCGGCGTCGATGGCGCGCGCGGCCGCCAACGCCGCCACCACCGTCTTGCCCGAGCCCACATCGCCTTGAAGCAGCCGGTGCATCGGATGCGGGCGCTGCAGGTCGGCGTCGATCTCGATGCCCACACGCTGCTGAGCGGCCGTCAGCTGGAACGGCAGCGCCGCGCCCAGCTGCTGGTGCAGGCCGCCTTCGAGCGGCGTTAGCACCGGCGCACGCAGCCGCGCGCGTTCACGCTGCGCCGTCAGCTGCGCCAGTTGCTGCGCCAGCAGCTCGTCGAACTTCAGCCGCTGCCATGCCGGGTGGCTGCGGTCCTCCAGCGTCGCCAGCGCGGCCTGCGGCGGCGGGTGGTGCAGGAACTGCAGGGCCTCGCGCAAGGGCGGCAGCCCGCTGGGCACGCAGCCCGCAGGCAGCACCTCGGCCAGCGGCGCACGCGCCAGCGCCGAGGCCACGGCCTTGCGCAGGTAGGCCTGCGGCAGCTGGGCGCTGGACGGGTACACCGGCGTAAGCGCGGTCGGCAGCGGCGCGTCGGCGGCGATCACGCGCACGACAGGGTGCACCATCTCTCGGCCCAGAAAGCCGCCGCGCAACTCGCCGCGAGCGCGCACCAGGCGGCCGGCCGACAGCGTCTTCTGCTGCGCCGGGTTGAAGTGCAGAAAGCGCAGCAGCAGGGCTTCACCGGCCGCGTCGCGCAGCCGCACGATCAGCTGGTGGCGCGGCCGGGTCTCGATGCGGCTGTCCTCGATCAGGCCCTGCACCTGCACGGTCTGGCCCTCATGCGCCTCGGCCACCAAGCTCAGGCGCGTCTC
>JBBQOR010000334.1:0-3880 GCA_038331055.1 Burkholderiales bacterium | reverse complement strand
GCTTCACACCGCCGAGCGACGTCTTGCGCATCTTGTCTCCGCCTGCCAGGACCTTGCTCATGACCTCGTTGAGGTCTTTCAGCGCCGACGGCTGTATGCCATCGAGCGTCGCAATGCGCACCAACACCTCGTTGCGCTGGCGCTCGGTGAAAAGCTTGAGCACCGACGCGGACTGGTCAGGGTCGAGGTGCACCAGGATCGCCGCAACGATCTGCGGATGCTCATTGCGCAGCAGCTCGGCCACCGACTGCGGGTCCATCCACTTCAGGCTCTCGATGCCCGAGGTGTCGTCGCCGTTGAGGATGCGGTCGATCAGCAGCCCCGCCTTGTCGTCGCCCAGCGCTTTGCGCAGCACCGACTTCAGGTACTCGCTGCTGTCGCCGAGCAGCAGGCCCTGCTTCGCGGCTTCGCCGCTGAAGCGGCTCAGCACGGCATCGATTCGCTCGCGCGGAATCATCTGCAGCTTGGCCATCGACTCGCCCAGGCGCTGCACCTCCTTCGGGGCCAGGTGGCGCAGCACATCGGAGGCCTGCTCCTCGCCGATCGTCATCAGCAGGATGGCGGCGTCGTCGATGCCGTCGTCGTCGAAGTTGGTGGGCATCGGTCAGACCGCCTGATCGCCGCTGACCCAGCCGCGCATGATCGTGGCAACGGCCACCGGGTTCTCCTTGGCCAGCGCGCGGGCGGCTTGCAGGCGCGGGTCGTCACGCATGTCAGGTGCTGGTGCCGGCAGCGCCGCCTGGTCGCCGACCACGGTGTCGAGCGAGCCGCCGACACTCGTCGATTCAGGCGGCGCGGGCGGCAGCGGCGGCGCCAGCATCGCCTTCAGCGCCGGGCGCACCAGCATCAGCAGCACCATCAACGTGGCAAGCACCAGTGCGGCCGGCGCGGCGGCCGTGCGCAGCAGGTCCACCACCCAGGGCTGTTTCCACAGCGGCACCGCCTCGGCCTCGGGCGTGACGTCGGCGTAGAAGGGCGCGTTGATCACGCGCACCGAGTCGCCGCGCTGGGCGTTGAAGCCGATGCCCTGCTGCACCAGGGCGGTGAGCTTCTCCAGCTCATCCGCCGGCAGCGGCGCGCTGACGGCTTTGCCCTTGGGGTCGGTGCTGCCGCGGTGGTTGACCACCACCGCGGCGGTGAGCCGGCGCACGGTGCCGGTGGCATTGCGCGTCACACGCACCGTGCGGTCGACTTCGTAGCGCGTGTCGGCCTCGCGCCGACCTGCGGTGCCGCCGCCGCCGCCGGCGCCCTGCAGGGGCTGCGCAGCGCCGTTGATCGGCGCCGTCGGCGGTGTCGGCGGCTGGTTGCTCTGCGCGCCGGGCACCCCGGTCGCCGCCGCGCCGCCGGGTTGCGTGGACTCTTCGGTGCGCATCGAGCGCACGGTGGCCGGGGCCTCGCCCTGGTTGGGCTTGAACTCTTCCGACGTCGATTCGCTTTGCGAGAAGTCGATGTCGGCGGTGACGGTGGCGCGCAGGTTCTCGCGCCCGACCACCGGGCCCAGCAGCTCCTGGACGCGGCGCAGATAGCTCGCCTCCACCTGCTGCACATACTCCAGCTGCTTGGCGTCCAGGCCCATTGCACCGAGCCGGTCTTCGTCGCCCATCAGCTGTGCGCCGCTGGTGTCGGTGACGCCGACCGACTTCGGGTTCAGGCCCGGCACCCCGCGCGCCACGGTATGCGCGATGGCATTGAGCAAGGCGCGGTCCGGCGTCTGCGCGCCGTGCATCGCCAGCAGCACCGACGCGGTCGGCTTGGGCTGCTCGCGGAAGAAGCCGGTCTGCGGCGGCAGTGCCAGGTGCACGCGCGCCGACTTGACGCCGTCGAAGCCCGAGATGCTGCGCGCCAGCTCGCCCTCGAGCGCACGCTGCATCGTCGCGCGCTCCTGCCCCTGGGTCTGGCCGAAAGCCACCTTGTCCAGCAGTTCGTAGCCGCCACCGCCGCCGTCAGAGGCGCGCGGCAGGCCGGCCTTGGCGAGGGTCATGCGCAGCTCGGTCACGCGGCTGGCGGGCACGAAGATGACGCCGCCCTCGGCCAGGCGGAAGGGCACGTTCATCTGCTGCAGCCGCTCGATGACCGCGCCGCCGTCCTTGTCGCTCAGGTTGGCGAACAGCACGCGCTGGTCGCTGTCGCGCGTGCTCACCAGCAGCAGCACCAGCAGGCCGAGCAGCGCTACGATCCCGACCGCGAAGGCGACCTTGGTCTTCGCCGGCAGGGCGATGAAGCGCGCCGCCGCACCGTTGCTGGCGGGCACCAGCGGCGGCTGAGCGGTGAGGGCGGAGGTGGCGGTATCCATGCGGTTCGGTCGTCTCGATTCGGCGTCCGGTGCGCCGGCCACAAGCGGCGCAGGCGGATCGTTCGAACGCATTGTTGAAGCGACCCCCACCCACCGTTGGAGCGAGAAGCCGGGTGATGCGACAGCAGTTCGCACCACCGCCTCGGTGGCCGCGGCCTACAGTGGCATCACCCTCACGAGCGCGGGAGTGCCCGCATGGACCTCAGGCTTCAACCCTTCGATTTCCGCGCCGCCGTGGCCCGCGCGGGGCTGCGCCCTGACGGCTATCCGATCGGCCCGGCGACCGCGCCCGTCGAGGGCGCAGGCTTCCAGGACGCGATGGCGCAGGCGCTGCGGTCGGTGAGCGAGAGCCAGCAGGCCTCACAGCAGATGCAGCGCGAGTTTTCGCTCGGAAACCCGTCCGTCGGCCTGGAATCGACGATGGTGGCAATGCAGAAGTCGCAGATCGGCTTCCAGGCCGTGCTCGGCGTGCGCAACCGGATGCTGCAGGCCTATACCGAAATCATGAACATGCAGGTCTGAGCCGCCGTCGTTGTTGCTTCAGCAGCGCGGCAGGCCGCTGATCGGCTCTGGCGCGCAGACGCGCACCCGGCCCATCGGCGAGAGTTCGACACGCAGCGTCTGGCCCCGCTCACTGTGCAGCAGCAGCACCGCGGGCAGGCCGCTGCCGCCGGGGTCGAAGGTGATCTCCGGCGCGGGCTGCAAGCTGATGCCCGGCACCTCGGCGCCGCTCACCACCTTCAGACGACAGGCCTGCGGCTGCTGGCAGCCGCAACCGCTGGTGGTGGTGACGGCCCAGCACCAGTCGGCGCCGCCGTGGATACCGATGAATAACGGCTGGCCACGCTGGGCGGCCTCGAAACGGGCCTCGGCCAGATCGGCGGCCAGCGTCTGCGCGGTGGCCTTGAGGCGTTGTCGCTGCAGCTGGCCGTCGAACGACGGCAAGGCCAGCGTGAGCAGCAGCACCAGCACCGCCAGCGCGATCACCACCTCGATCAGCGTGAGGCCGCGCACCTGGCGTCGGCGCTCGGTGCTCGCTGCCGGGGCCGCGGGCCCCATGGTCATCGGTTCCAGCAGCGTGGTGAGGGGCCGTGGCTGGCCAGGCCCTCGTGCACGCCGAGGGTCAGTTCCTGGCAGTCCCGGTCGCCGGCCTGCGCGCCGTCGCGGCGCACGCGCGCCGCGACCACGTAGCCGTTGGGGCCGACGGCACGCAGCCCGATCTCGTACAGGCCCTCGGCACTGAGCGGCGCGGCGCCTTGCAGTTGCACCAGCGATGTGGCGTACAGGCCGTGGTGGGTGCGGAACTGTTCCTGCGCCCACTGCACACGCGCCAGCGCGGCCACCGCGTCGGCGCGGCGGCCCTTGATCTGCTGCTGCTGAAGCGCGGGCAGGGCGGCGCCGGCCAGGATCGCCAGCATGGCCAGCACGATGGCCAGCTCGACCAGCGTCACGCCGGCCGGGCGGCTGTCGCGGTTCACGCGCGCCCCAGCGAGAGCAGCCGCCGGCGCTTTTGCAACTGGTCGATGTAGCGTTGCAGCACGCGCTGCGCGGTGCCGTCCAGCCGCACCCAGCAGCAGCCCAGCCGCG
>JBBQOR010000333.1:0-3889 GCA_038331055.1 Burkholderiales bacterium | reverse complement strand
GCAACGTGCGGCTCAGGCTGCGAAGGACGCGATTGCCGCGAAGGGTCCAAGAAGGGCGGGTATCAGTGGCGGCCATCGTCACTCCGTGCGGCGGTGCCGGGGTCGCGCAGGCGGCCGAGCAACTGGGCGAAGGTGGCACCGGGTGTGGCCGTCGGGGCGGCATCGGCCTGCGGCTCCATCGTGTGCAGCGTGTTGATCGAGTGCGCGGTGACGCCCAGCACCAGCCAGCGGCGGGCTTCGCCGTGGCCGACCTCGATGGTCACCACGCGCTGCGCGTTCGACAGCGGCAGCACGCCGACGCTGCGCATCACGGCGAGGCCGCGCGAGGCCGCCAGCGGCGAGCGCCGCAGCAGCCACAACACCAGCGGGATCGACGCGATGACGGCGATGAACCACAGCAGGGCGGATGCGGCCTCGCTCATCGCGTTCAGCCCCTGGACAGGCGGCGCATGCGCTCGCTGGGTGTGACGATATCGGTCAGCCGGATGCCGAACTTGTCGTTGACGACCACCACTTCGCCCTGGGCGATCAGGAAGCCGTTGACCAGCACGTCCATCGGCTCGCCGGCCATCGTGTCGAGCTCGACCACCGAACCCTGGGCCAGCTGCAGGATGTTCTTGATCGGGATCCGCGTGCGCCCCATCTCGACCGTCAGCATGACCGGGATGTCCAGGATCATGTTGATGTCGCCGCTGGCGTTCAGCACGGCATTGCCGCCGCCGGCCGGGGCCAGGTTGGCGAACGAGACCGGCGCCACGGTCTCTGCCGCCGGACGCAGCTCGGAGGCCACGTCCGCAGGCTTGCCTTCATCAAGTGCGGCCGCCCATTCGGCCGCCATGCGGTCCTCTTCGGACTGCGCGGCGCTGTCAGCTGACATTCGATTTCTCTCCCAGCCAGCTCGCACCGGCGCTGGTGATCATGCGGTCGATGCGGATGGAGTAATGGCCGTTCGAGGTGCCGTAATGGCAATCGAACAGCGGGACGTTGTCGACCTTGGCCTGGATCACCGGGTCGAGATCGAGTTCGATGAAGTCGCCCGGCTTGAAGGACAGCAGCTGCTCCACGGTGGCCCGGGTGGTGGCCAGTTCGGCCACCAGATCGAGCTCGGCGGCCTGGATCTGCTGGCGCAGCAGGTTGTCCCAGCGTTTGTCGCCGTCGCCCACGTCGCCCTGGGTCGTGGAATACAGCACGTCGCGGATCGGCTCCAGCGTCGAGTACGGGATGCACAGGTGCACGCTGCCCGTGGTGTCGCCGATCTCGAAGTTGAAGCTGCTGCAGACCACGATCTCGCTGGGCATGGCGATCGCTGCGAACTGCGGCTGCATCTCCGAGCGCTGGTACTCCAGCACCAGCGGGTAGACCCCGGACCAGGCCTTGGCGTACTCGGTCACGATGCAGTCCACGAGGCGCTTGATCACGCGCTGCTCGGTGGCCGAGAAGTCGCGTCCTTCGATGCGCGTGTGGAAGCGGCCGACGCCGCCGAACAGTGCGTCGATGACGGCGAACACGAGGCTCGGGTCGCAGACCAGCAGGCCCGAGCCGCGCAGCGGCGTTACCGCCATCACGTTGAAGTTGGTCGGCACCACGATCTCGCGCAGGAAGGCGCTGAACTTCTGCACCTTGATGCCCCCCAGCGTGACCTCGGGCGATTTGCGAATCAGGTTGAACAGACCGATGCGCACGTTGCGCGCGAAGCGTTCGCCGATGACCTCCATCGTCGGCATGCGCCCGCGAACGATGCGCTCCTGGCTCGACAGGTCGTAGTTGCGAATGCCGCCCTGCTGCTGCGGCTTCTCCTCGGGCTTCTGGCTCTCACCCGTGATGCCCTGCAGCAGCGCGTCGACTTCGTCCTGCGAAAGGATCTGCTGGTTCATGGTGCGCGACGCAGCGGCCGCTCGGCGAAGACGCGGTGGCTCACTGGATGATGAAGTTCGAGAAGTGCACGGCCGTCACCGGGCCGGCGTCGGCCACCCGTTTCTTCTTCTTGGGCTTGGCCTCGGCGTCGGCGACGTCCCCTGCATCGTCGGCCTCGATCTCGTAGCCCAGCGCGCGTGCGGTCTCGCGTTGCACTTCCCGCGCCAGCTTGTCCTTGCCCTCGCGGCCCAGCAGGTCGGCCGCGCTCTTGTGGGCGATCAACAGCAGGATGTTGTTGCGGATGGCCGGCATGAAGTTCTTGAGCATGTCGCCCTGCTTGGCGTCGGCGACCTCGAGCGTGATGCCCACCTGCGCGTAGCGCTCGGCCTCGCGGTCGGCCAGGTTGACGGTGAACATGTCGAGCGGCACGAAGGTGGGGGCGACCTTGGTGTCGCGCTTGCTCGAGGCGTTCTGCGCGGGCGCGGCTTCTTCGTCGTCGGCTGCTGCGGCCGCCGCGGACTTCTGTTTCATCATGAAGAGCACACCGCCGCCGCCGGCGGCCAGCACGACCACGGCGGCGATCAGGATCACCAGCAGCTTCTTCTTGCCCTTCTTCGGTGCGGCGCCGGCATCGACGGCCGTAGCGGTGGACATTTGCTCTCCTTGGAACGATGCAGCCGCCGGTCCCGGCGGCATGCCGGGCGCGGCTCTTGAAGTCCATTATTCGAAGCGGGGGTGGCGCTGAAGCCCGGATAAGGGGCTGCTTTGTCGGGCTGGGCGACGCCGTGCCGCTGGCCGGCCGCTGGCGTCCGCTCAGGCGTAGAGGTCGACCACGCCGCGTGGCGTGGCGCGGTTCAGCGCCGCGGCCACCGCCCCGGGCAGCGGTTCGGCGCCGCCGCGAGGTCCTCCGCCTCGATCGCCGCCGCCCTGGCCGGCCGATCCGCCCGCGCCCTCTCGCCCACCCTGGCCGCCCGACGCGAGGGCTGTGCCGTCCTGTGACGCGGGTTGGCGTGGCTGGTCGAATACGCCCCCGCCCGACAGCGTGAGGCCCTGCTCGCGCAAAGCGCCCGCCAGCGCCGGCATGGCTTGCTCGAGCAGTTGCCGGGTCTGGGCGTTCTCGGCCACCAGTTCGACGTTCGCGGCGCTGCCTTGCAGACGAATGCGCACCTCGATCGGGCCCATGCCCTCGGGCGTCAGCTGAACGCGGGCGTGCTGGACGCCGTCCTGCACCAGGGCGCTCAGGTGGGCGCCGAGCGCCGGTGCGAACCGGGGGTCGGGCACCGGCACCGGCAGGCGCGACAGGTGCACTGTGGCGGCTGCCGCATCGGGCAGACTCGAACTGGCCGCCAACGCGCCGGCCAGCCACTGGGTGGCGGCGGCGTCTGCACCGACCGAGGTCGAGGCTGACGCCGAAGCGCTGGCGATGCTGGCGGGTGCGCGCGTCGCGGCGTCGGGGGCCACGCGCGCGCCCTCATGCTGGGCCCCGGCAGCAGCCCGGCGCGCGTCGGCCACGGCTGCGGCGGCCGCGGCCGCGATGCGTGGACCGGTGGTGGCCGGCGTGGTGGCCGGTGTGATGGCCGCAGTGATGGCACTGGCGGGCGTGGCAGCCGCCGCAAGCACGTCGGCGCCGCGCGCGAAGACAGGCGCCGCGGCGGCAGCAAGTGCGGAGGCGGGTGCGGGTGCGGATGCCGTAGCGAGTGTCGTGGAGGCGGTCGTCCGCCGGGCGCCTTCGCGCGCAACGCCCGCGGCCGCAGAGGCTTCGGCCGGCGACCCGCCGCGCAGCGCCTGCAGCGATGCGGCCGCTGTGTGGGCCGCCGCACCGGCGACGGCCATCGGCATGCGCGGGGTCTGCGGTGGCGGCGGCGCAGGCGTGCGATCGGGTGCTGGCGGGGTGGCGGCGCGCTCGGTCACCGGCTGCGTCGGTGCCTGCGCTGGCGCATCGCTGCGCGCCGTCGGCCAATGGTCTGCTGCGGTCTCGGTCAGCGGTAAGGCTGCCGCGTCGGCTGGTGCTGCGGTGCGCAGCCCGGCAGACGGT
>JBBQOR010000332.1:0-3918 GCA_038331055.1 Burkholderiales bacterium | reverse complement strand
CATGCAATCGCGGCTGTATTCGGCGATCGGCACCATGCGGCTCTTGTTCAGCGCGTAAGCCTTTTCGGTGCAATTGGCCAGCATCATCGCGCCCCAGCGCCACATGGCAGGGTCCAGCATCGGCCAGATGACCAGCGGGCTGTGCGTCATCAACATCCACTTGATGGCCTTGAGCGGCACGCCCGGCCCGGCCCAGGGCGCGCTGTAGCCGGGCGAGATTTCGCCCGCGTTGCCGAAGCTGGTTTCCAGCGCCGGGCCCGCCTGGCGGTCGACCAGTTCGACCTCGTGCCCGTCACGCGCCAGGTAGTAAGCACAACTCACACCGATGACACCGCCGCCCAACACCAGAACCTTCATCCGCACCTCCGAGTTCTGACACTGTAGCGAGCCATGCGCCGCCGGCCTGCGGCGTTCTCTTGGACAATCGCTGAATGAATCCCGTTTCCACCCACACCAGGCTGTCGATGTCTCAGGTGCTGCTGTGCAGCGCCGCCATCGTCACGCTGAGCATGGGCATCCGCCATGGCTTCGGCCTGTGGCTGCAGCCGATCACCATGGACCGCGGCTGGACGCGCGAGACCTTCGCCTTCGCAATCGCAATCCAGAACCTGGCCTGGGGCGTGGCCGGCACCTTTGCCGGGGCGCTGGCCGACCGCTTCGGCGCCTACCGCGTGCTGCTGCTCGGCGGGTTGCTGTACGCAGGCGGGCTGGTGACGATGGCGCTGGCCACCTCGGGCGCGGGCTTCCTCGGCGGCACAGGCCTGCTCATCGGCATGGCGCAGGCGGGCACCACGTACGCGGTGGTCTACGGCGTGATCGCGCGCAACGTGGCGCCAGAGAAGCGCTCCTGGGCGATGGGCGTGGCGGCGGCGGCCGGCTCCTTCGGCCAGTTCCTGATGCTGCCGCTGGAACACTGGCTGATCACCCGCTGGGGCTGGCAGGACGCGCTGTTCGTCCTGGCCTGCCTGTCTCTCGCCATCCTGCCGCTGGCCCGCGGTCTGAAAGAAACGGTGGCCCCGCCCGCCGTGGGCCCGCAGCAGAGCATCGGCGAGGCGCTGCGCGAGGCTTTCGCCTACCGCAGCTTCCAGCTGCTCATGGCCGGTTACTTTGTCTGCGGCTTTCACCTCGCCTTCATCGCCGTGCATCTGCCCAGCCACCTGCAGGACAAGGGCCTGGCCGCCGATGTCGCCCCGATCGCGCTGGCGCTGGTGGGGCTGTTCAACGTGTTCGGCACCTACGCCTCGGGCGCGCTGGGGGCGCGCATGCCCAAGCGCTACATCCTGTCGGGCATCTACGGGCTGCGCGCGCTGACCCTCACGCTGTTCGTCGCGCTGCCGGTGACGCCCGCCAGCGTGTACGTCTTCGCTGCGGTGATGGGCCTGTTGTGGCTGTCCACCGCGCCGGCCACCAACGCCCTGGTGGCGGAGATCTTCGGCGTGCAGTACATGTCGACGTTGGCCGGCTTCATCTTCCTGTCGCACCAGATCGGGTCCTTCCTCGGCGTCTGGCTCGGCGGGCGCGTCTATGACCTCAGTGGCAGCTACGACCTGGTCTGGACGCTGTCCATCGCATTGGGCGTCTTCGGCGCGCTGATCAACCTGCCCGTGCGCGAGACGCCGATCGTGCGCCTGGCGCCTCAGCCGGCATGACCCGCATGTTGCGCAGCGGACGCACCTGGCGCTGTTTGGGCGCCGGGCTGGCGCTGGCGCTGGTCTTCAGCGCCTATCTGAACCCGCACCTGCTGCTGGCGCTGGGCAACACGGTCTGGGCCTGCTTCTGATGACGCCGGCGCCTTCGGACTGGATCCTGCGCTGGGCCCCGCTGCTGCTGCGCCCGGGCGCCAGCGTGCTCGACCTGGCCTGCGGCAGCGGCCGCCATCTGCGCTGGCTGGCCGCGCAGGGCTTCGCCGTCACCGGCGTCGACCGTGACGCCGCTGCGCTGGCGCCGCTGGCGGCGCTGGCCGAGACCCGGCTGGCCGACCTGGAGGACGGCAGCCCCTGGCCGCTGGGCGGGCGCCGCTTCGACGCGGTGGTGGTCACGAACTACCTCTGGCGTGGGCTGTTCCCGCGCCTGGTGTCGGCGCTGGCCCCCGGCGGCGTGCTGATGTACGAGACCTTCGCCGACGGCCAGCAGCACGTGGGCCGGCCGACCAAGGCCGAATTCCTGCTGCAGCCGGGTGAGCTGCTGCAGCGTTGCGCCGGGCTGCATGTGCTGGCCTTCGAGGACGGATGGTTGGCCGACGAAGGCGGCATTGCACGCCGCGTACAACGCATCGCCGCGCGCGCATCGGCCACCCCCGCCGAGGGGCCGCGGGGCAGCTGGCTGGCGCCGCCCATCGCGGCCGCCGGAGCACCCGGGCCGCACCGCTAAAATGGGCCGGATGAGACCCATCACCGGCAGCATCGTGGCGCTCGTCACGCCGATGCATGACGACGGCAGCGTCGACTACGACACGCTGCGCCGCCTGATCGACTGGCACGTCGCCGAAGGCACCGACTGCATCGGCGTCGTCGGCACCACCGGTGAGTCACCCACCGTGACGGTGGACGAGCACTGCGAGATCATCCGCGTCAGCGTCGAGCACGCCGCCGGGCGGGTGCCGGTGATGGCCGGTGCCGGCGGCAACGCCACCGCCGAGGCGATCGAGCTGTCACGCTTTGCCCAGCAGGTGGGGGCCAGCTGCACGCTGCAGGTGGTGCCCTACTACAACAAGCCGACGCAGGAAGGCCTGTACAGGCACTTCCGCGCTGTGGCCGAGGCAGTCGACCTGCCGCACGTGCTCTACAACGTGCCCAGCCGCACCGTCGCCGATCTGCTGCCCGCCACCGTGCTGCGGCTGGCCGAGGTGCCGGGCATCGTCGGCATCAAGGAAGCCACTGGCGACATTGGGCGGGCATCGGTGCTGATCAAGCATGCGCCCAAGGGCTTTGCGGTCTATTCCGGCGACGACGCCAGCGCCGTGGCGCTGATGCTCTTGGGCGGCCACGGCAACGTCAGCGTCACCGCCAACGTGGCGCCGCGGCTGATGCACGCGCTGTGCAGGGCCGCGCTCGAGGGCGACGTGCGGCGCGCCGCCGCGCTGCACCTGCAACTGCTGCCGCTGCACCAGCAACTGTTCTGCGAACCCAGCCCGGCGCCCACCAAGTGGGCATTGGCCCAGCTGGGCCGCTGCGGCGCGGCGCTGCGGCTGCCGATGACCCCGCTGACCGAGGCCGGTCAGGCCACCGTGCGCGCCGCCCTGCGCGACAGCGGGCTGCTCTGATCGCGCCGGCGGCGCCTCTTGCCACCATCGTGCGCGCCCACCCGGGCGAAGCACCGGAGAACCTGAACGTGACATCGCCCTGCACCCGCCCCTTCGCGCTGCGCCTTGCCCTGCCGGCCCTGGTGGCCGCCGCCGTGCTCAGCGCCGGCTGTTCCACTGTCGACGGCTGGATGAGCGGCAGCAAGGTCGACTACAAGAGCGGCGCCACGCGCACCAAGGGCCTCGAGGTGCCGCCCGATCTGACCCAACTGGCCCGCGACACACGTTTCGCGCAGCCTGCGGGCGGTGTGGTCAGCGCAGCCGGCATCGCGCAGCAGCCCGGGGCCGGCGTGGCGGGCGGAGCCACCGCGCTGCAGGTGGTGGCCCCGCTGGCCATCGGAGACATGCGCATCGAACGCCAGGGGAACCAGCGCTGGCTCAGCGTGGCGATACCGCCCGAGCAACTGTTCGCCCAGGTGCGTGCCTTCTGGATCGAGCGCGGTTTCACGATCGCCAGCGAAAGCGCCGAGGCCGGGGTGCTGGAGACCGACTGGGCCGAGAACCGCACCAAGCTGCCAAACGACCTGATCCGGCGCACGCTCGGCCGCCTTGTCGACAACCTGTACGACAGCGGCGAGCGTGATCGCTACCGCACACGCATCGAGCGCGGTGCGAGC
>JBBQOR010000331.1:0-3939 GCA_038331055.1 Burkholderiales bacterium | reverse complement strand
GAAGTGGCACGCACCTTGTAGTGCGGCGTTCGTCTCACCCGAGCCAACCCCGCCCTCCAAAAGACGGCGGGGTTCGCGTTTAGGGGCACCCCATGCGACACAAGAAGGTCATCCCCAACCGCAGCTTCCGCGTCGCCGACCAGATCCAGCGCGACGTGGCGCTGCTCATCCGCGAGTTGAAGGACCCGCGCATCGGCATGGTCACCGTCAATGCGGTCGAGGTGTCGCCCGACTACGCGCATGCCAAGGTCTACTTTTCATTGCTCATCGGCGACGCCGAAGCCTGTGCCGAGGCGCTCAACGAGGCCGCCGGCTGGCTGCGCAACGGCCTGTTCAAGAAGCTCTCCATCCACACCGTGCCGACTCTGCACTTCCACTTCGATCGCACCACCGAACGTGCCGCCGACCTGTCGGCGCTGATCACGCGCGCCAACGCCACGCGCGCCAGGGAAGACTGATGTCTCTATCGCGTGTTCCATCGACAACCCGTCTGCCCCGGCGCGCGCTGCACGGCGTGCTGCTGCTGGACAAGGCCGTCGGCTGGACCAGCAACGACGCGCTGCAGAAGGCCAAGGGGTTGCTGCGCGCGCTCAAGGGCGGCCACACCGGCACGCTGGACCCGCTGGCTACCGGCCTGTTGCCGCTGTGCTTCGGCGCCGCGACCAAGTTCTCGCAGGTCAGCCTGGACGCCGACAAGGCCTATCGCGCCACGCTGCACCTGGGCCAGACTACCGCCAGCGGCGACGCCGAGACGCCGGTGCTGCAAAGCCGGCCACTGGACTTCGACCGCGCCGCGCGGGCCGTCGCCGGCGCGGCGCTGCCCGGCGCCATGCTGCAACTGCCGCCGATGCACTCGGCGCTGAAGAAGGGCGGCCGCGCGCTGTACGCGTACGCGCGCGCCGGCCTGGAGGTCGAGCGCACGCCGCGCCCGGTCGTGATTCACCGGCTCGACATCGTCGGCTGGCAACATGAAAGCTTGGTGATCGACGTCGTCTGCAGCAAGGGCACCTATATCCGCACGCTGGCCAGCGATCTGGGCGAGCGCCTGGGCTGCGGCGCGCACCTGAGCGCGCTGCGACGCACCGGCTGCGGCCCGCTGCGGCTGGACGATGCCATCACCATCGAGGCGCTGGCCGCGCTCGACGACGACGCCCGCCTGGCGCGGCTGCTGCCGCCCGACGCGCTGCTCGCCGACTGGCCGATGGTCGAACTGCCCGACGATGAAGCCGGGCGTTTCCTCACCGGCCTGCGCCGCCGCGTCACGCTCGCCGATGCGCCGGCTGTTCGTGTCTACGCGCTGCCACGCGCCTTCCTGGGCAGCGCCCATATCACCGCCGGCGAGCTGATTGCCGACCGGCTTCTGAGTCCGCTCGAGGTGCAGTCATGACCAAAGCCATCCGCAACGTTGCCATCATCGCCCACGTCGACCACGGAAAGACCACGCTGGTCGACCAGCTGCTGCGCCAGAGCGGCACCTTCCGTGAGAACGAGAAGGTCGCCGAACGCGTGATGGACAGCAACGACCTCGAGCGCGAGCGCGGCATCACCATCCTGGCCAAGAACTGCGCCGTCGAGTGGAAGGGCACGCACGTCAACATCGTCGATACGCCCGGCCACGCCGACTTCGGCGGCGAGGTCGAGCGTGTGCTGTCGATGGTCGACAGCGTGCTGCTGCTGGTCGACGCCGTCGAGGGCCCGATGCCGCAGACCCGCTTCGTCACCAAGAAGGCGCTGGCGCTGGGTCTGAAGCCGATCGTCGTCATCAACAAGGTCGACCGACCAGGCGCGCGGGCCGACTACGTCATCAACGCCACCTTCGACCTGTTCGACAAGCTCGGCGCCACCGAGGAACAACTCGACTTCCCGATCATCTACGCCTCGGGCCTGAACGGCTGGGCCAGCCTGCTGCCGGGCGAGTTGGGAAGCGACCTGGCCCCGCTGTTCGACGCCATCCTGCAGTACGTGCCGGCGCACGAGGGCAACCCGGAAGAGCCGCTGCAGCTGCAGATCTGCTCGCTCGACTACAGCACCTACGTCGGTCGCATCGGCATCGGCCGCGTCAACAGCGGCACGCTCAAGGTGGGCCAGGACGTGGCGATGTTTTCCGGCCCCGAGTCCACGCCGGTGAAGGCGCGCGTCAACCAGGTGCTGACCTTCGAGGGTCTGGAGCGCCGCCCGACCGAGCTGGCCGGCCCGGGCGACATCGTGCTCGTCAGCGGTATCGAGGGCATCGGCATCGGTGTCACGCTGACCAGCCTGGAAGAACCGCGCCCACTGCCCATGCTGCAGGTGGACGAGCCGACGCTGACGATCAACTTCTGCGTCAACACCAGTCCGCTGGCCGGGCGCGAGGGCAAGTTCGTCACCAGCCGGCAGCTCCGAGACCGGCTCGACCGCGAGCTGCAGAGCAACGTCGCGCTGAAAGTGCGCGAAACCGACGAGGACGGCATCTTCGAGGTCTCGGGCCGTGGTGAGCTGCACCTGACCATCCTGCTGGAGAACATGCGGCGCGAGGGCTACGAGCTGGCCGTCTCGCGCCCGCGCGTGGTGATGCGCGAGGTGAACGGCGAGCGGCACGAACCGCTCGAGCTGCTGACCGTGGACATGGAAGACAGCCATCAGGGCGGCGTGATGCAAGAGTTGGGCGTGCGCAAGGGCGAGCTGGTCGACATGCAGCCCGACGGCCGCGGCCGCGTGCGCCTGGAGTACCGCATCCCGGCGCGCGGGCTGATCGGCTTTTCCACCGAGTTCCTCAACCTGACGCGTGGCACCGGGCTCATGAGCCACATCTTCGACGGCTACGAGGCCTACAAGGGCGATATCGGCGGCCGCAAGAACGGTGTGCTGATCAGCATGGACGACGGCGAGATCGTCACCTACGCGCTGGGCAAGCTGGACGACCGAGGCCGCATGTTCGTGCGCGCCGGCGACCCGGTGTACGAGGGCATGATCGTCGGCATCCACAGCCGAGACAACGATCTGGTGGTCAACGCCGTGCGGCAGAAGCAGCTGACCAACTTCCGCGTCAGCGGCAAGGAAGACGCGATCAAGATCACCCCGCCGATCGAGCTGTCGCTGGAGTCGGCGGTCGAGTTCATCGCTGACGACGAGCTGGTCGAGATCACGCCCAAGTCGATTCGCCTGCGCAAACGCTACCTGAAGGAACACGACCGCAAGAAGGCGGCCCGCGAGGGCGCGTGACGCGCGGCGGGCCGCTGACGCACCGCGGCGCGGTGCTGATGATGGTGGGCGCGGCGCTGCTGTGGAGCACGGCTGGCGTGGTGACGCGGCAGCTCGAGACGGAGCGCAGCTTCGAGATCACGTTCTGGCGCAGCGCGGTCAACGCGCTGGCCCTGGTGCTGATGCTGGGCTGGCTGCGCGGGCCGCTGCCGCTGTGGCGCTCGCTGCGCCAGGGCGGTCGGGCGCTGTGGCTGTCGGGTGTCTGCTGGTGCGTGATGTACACCGCCTTCATGCTGGCGGTCATGCTGACCACGGTGGCCAACGTGCTGATCACGCTGGCGCTGGCGCCATTGATGACGGCGCTGCTATCGCGCGCCGCGCTCGGCCACCGGCTGGCGCCGCGCACCTGGGGCGCCATCGTGCTCGCCGGCATCGGTATCGGCTGGATGTACGGCAGCGAGGTCAGCGGCGCTGGCCCGCGCCATCTGCGGGGCACGCTGATCGCGCTGGCGGTGCCGGTCGCGGCCGCCGTCAACTGGACGCTGCTGCAGCAGCAGGGCGGCGCCGCGCAGCCCGGCCGCGGCGGTGCTCAGGTCGACATGCTGCCGGCGGTGCTGCTGGCCGGCGCCGGCATCGCGTGGATGTACGGCGCCGAAGTCAGCGGCGGCGGCGCACAGCATGTGCTGGGCACGCTGGTGGCGCTGGCCGTACCGGTGGCCGCGGCCGTGAACTGGACGCTGCTGCAGCACCTGAAAGGCC
>JBBQOR010000330.1:0-3943 GCA_038331055.1 Burkholderiales bacterium | reverse complement strand
GGCCGGCTGCAGGTGCAGCCTGTCGGCTGAAGGCTGCCGGCGCAGCGCCCGGGCGGCGACGCGGCGCGGTAACACGCTGCATCCTTCACTGCGACGGGCCGCCTGGGCGGCCGCGGATATGGTCGAATAGAGGCACCCGCTGAGCGTGCGCATGACCACACCCTCTTCCAGACCCGACCCGTCGGCCGCCCCGCCGAAAGCCCATCCGCTGCCGCTGTTGCTGCAGCACGCCCTGCGCCGCGGCGGCGTCTGGACCGCGGCGGCGCTGCTGATGTCGATGGTGGGCGCTGCCCTGACGCTGGCGCTGCTGGCCGCCGAGCTCCTGGGCGTGCAGGGGCGCCTCTGGGGTCTGGCTGCCGCCGCCCTGCTGGCGCTGGTGCTGGGTGCGCCGCTGGTCTGGGCGCTGCACCGGCTGGCCAAGCCGCAGGCCACCGAGGCGCCATGGCCCGACCCGCGCCGCGATGAACTCACCGGCGTGCCCACGCGCGCGGCGTTGATGGCGCAACTCGAGCGTGAGTGGTCGCTGGCCGGCCGCCACGGGCAGGCCGTGGCGCTGCTGCTGCTGGAGGTGGACCGTTATCGCCAGGTGACCGAACGCCATGGCGCCACTGACGCGCAGTCGGCGCTGCGCGAACTGGCATGCAGCGTGGCGCAGACGCTGCGCCTGACCGACCTGATCGGCCGCTTCGGCGAGGCGCAACTGGCGGTCTTCCTTCCGCAGGCTGATCTGACGGGTGCGCTGGACGCCGCCGACCGGCTGCGCGAGCGCGGCGCGCTGCTGCAGGTGGACGTGCTCGGCGGCGCAGTGCGCATCACGGCCAGTGTGGGTGTGGCCGTGCTGGTGCCCGGGCAGCAGCGCGGTGCGCCCTTGTCGGCGCTGGTCGAGGCCGCCGAAGGCGCGCTGCACTCGGCCCGGCTGGCCGGCGGCAACTGCGTGCGTGCGGCGCCTGCCGCTGCCGTGCAGCCCGCGCCGCGGGGCCCGTCGGTGGGCGACAACCAGGCGGCGCGCGGCGACTCCTGAGCGACTGTCGAAAGACTGTTGAGCGGCCGCACGGGCCCTCAGCCCATGCGCAGGCGCCCGGCGTAGCCGGTCATCTCCAGGTAACCCAAACCGACGCGGCGCCCGCCGCTGTCCAGCAGTTCCGACAGCCCTTCCCAATACACGGTGCCGGTGCCCTGGCGGCTGTCGAGCTCTTGCGCATCGAGCAGCGCGTTGAGCTCGAAGCGCCCGGCCGGGGTTTGCACGGTCCAGGCCAGCGGGTAGCGGGCGTTGGTGGCCGGGCTGGTCCACAGGCGGCCGGGCGTCAGGCGCACCTCGTCGGCGGCGAAGTTGCGCGGCGCGCCAACCGCCGGGCGAAAGCTGCCACCGGCCCAGAGCGTGCTTCCGTCTGCCCGGCGCAGGCGGAAGGCCGTCAGCGCGCCGCCGTCGAGCAGATTGATGCCCAGCCAGTCCCAGCCGACCGCCTCGGGGTGCAGGATCTCGTCGCTCCACTCGTGGTCCAGCCAGGCGTGGCCAGACACGTCGATCTCGCCGCCGGCACGGCGCAGGCGGCCCGTCACGGCGAGTTGCGGCTCGCTGTAGTAGTGGCTGGCCTGGCGCTCCTGCGGCCCCTTGCGCGAGAACCCGGCCTCGCCCTGCAGCAGCAGCGGTTGCGTGCGCCGCGCCTGCAGCCTGAAGTCGACCGACTCGCCGGCCCCGGGCACCACCAGCTGCCAGATGGTGGCGCTGTCGTTGAGTTCACCGCCCGTACTGCCCGTGCCGCCCTGGCGCCGGATCTGCCAGGGGCCGAGCCGCACGTCGGCATCGTCGAACGCCGCGCGCGCCAGCGGGGCAGCCGAGTCGCCGCTCCAGCGCGCGATGCGCTGAGTGTGGTGGTGCTGGCGCCCGGCCAGATCGGTCACGGCCGCATGCGCGAACAGGATCTGACGGGCGGCGAAGCGGCTCGTCGAGCCCTCGGCGAGGCCGGTGCGGCTGCGAAAGAAGGTGACCTGGAAGCCGAACTTCGCGGAGGCGGCGGTTGCGGCGGTTGCGGCGGTAGCGGCAGTGGCGGCAGTGGCGGCAGTGACGGCGGTCGCCGCCGCGCCGAGCCAGCCGGTGACGTACCACCACTCGATGCGCGAGGAGGGGTGCGCGCCGTGATCGCGCGGGAAGGCCAGCACGCGGCCGCGCCGCACCGTCGATTCGCTGGCGGCGTCGGCCGCGGCGCCCTTGCCGGCGCCCGTCGCCGCCGCCGGCAGCATCGAGGCCATCGCCGCTTGCAACAGGCGGCGTCGGCGCAGCGCGTGCCGTGGCGGCCTCACGGCTCGGTCCGGGTGTCAGGCAAGCCACGCTGAAGACGGACCACGGTTCCTCCATGAGTGTGATCGGCCATCGCACTCTAGCCGGGCAGGGGCCCTGTCGCGGTCTGAGATGCCCTCGCAAACCAACGTTCACTTTGCACGCTTTCTGCGCAGCCAGAGGTCACCATGGGCTTGATGGCCCGACAGCAGGCGGGCGTTGCTCGGCGGCGGGTCCTTGCTTTCGTGGCCAGCACCAGCCGCCAGGTCCTGCGATGGGCGTTGGCCCAAACGCGATGCGTGATGGCCATCAGACCTGCCTTCGCATCGGCCTCGGCCCTGGGCGCCACAGCGCCAGCCTGGACCGTGCGAGCAGTCGCCGGCGGCCGCTCCCGTTGTATCGCGCCTGCCATCGAAATGCAGACCGCGCGGCAGCGCACGACACAATGACAGTCATGGATCCGAACCCTGACGAGAAGTTGCCTGAACATGTGCTGGTGAACCGAACGCAGTGGGACGCGGACGCCCCCGCCTGGGTGGCCGCTGGAGAGCGGGCCTGGGCCGCCCGCGAGTCAACCTGGGGCGTATGGGACGTCCCTGAGACGACAGTCGGCCTCTTGCCCCAGGACATGACAGGCATGGACGCCATCGAACTGGGTTGCGGCACCGGCTATGTCTCGGCCTGGATGGCACGGCGAGGGGCCACGGTCACCGCCATCGACAGCTCGCAGCGCCAGCTCGAGACTGCCCGCCGGCTCGCGGCCGAGCACCGGCTGGACATCACCTGGCTCCACGGCAACGCCGAGCAAGTGCCACGGCCCGATGGCTCGTGCGACTTTGCCATTTCCGAGTACGGTGCAGCGATCTGGTGCGACCCCTTTGTCTGGATCCCCGAGGCGCATCGGCTGTTGCGCGCCGGCGGCGTGCTGGCCTTCCTCGGCAACCATCCGCTGGCCCTGGCCTGCACCCCGCTCGACGGCTCGCCCACAGCGGAGACTTTGGTGCGAGATTGGTTCAGTCTTCACCGCATCGACTGGCGGCACGTGGCGACGGATCCGGGCGGCATCGAGTTCACCCTGCCCACCGGCGGCTGGTTCCGTCTGTTTGACCGCGTTGGCTTCGACGTCATCGACTATCAAGAGCTGCAGGCACCGGACCCGTTTGCAGGCAAACCGTTCGGTACTGCGGCCGGCTGGGCTCATCGGTTCCCGTCCGAGCATGTCTGGAAAGTGCGCAAGCGAGGCTGAAAGGCTCCGTCACCGCACCACGCAAGCTTCGTCATTGCAACCGGCGTCAGGGTTTTCCGTCGCGTTGACGGTCTGAGTTGCAAGATCGGCCGTCGACGATTCGGCACCGAGCCGTCCGATCAGCGCCAGGCTCCGGGCGGGGACCAGTCGCTGGCCTTGCGGCTTGCCGAGCCTGACCGTTGCACTGCGGTCATCGCCTGTTGGCCGACCCGGGTGCATCCGTGCGTTGTTCTTGGCGAATGTCGACGTCACGGAACCGTCACTCTCTTCGCCTATTATTCTATAAAAATAGAAATATCGAATTTCATACCTGACACCCCCGGGATCAAACCTGACCACATCATGAGAGTTGGCATCAACGGCATGGGCCGCATCGGCCGCCTGGCGCTTCGGGCCGCGTTTGGCGCGGCGGACCGCCC
>JBBQOR010000329.1:0-3944 GCA_038331055.1 Burkholderiales bacterium | reverse complement strand
GTAGCTCTTGGCACGCGGGTCGGTGTCTTTCAGGTTTTCGCCGTCGTAGACCAGCATCTTGGAATAAAGCGACGAGTTTTCAGGCTCCTTCAGGCGCGTCAACATGGCGAACTGGCTCATCATCTTCAGCGTGCCCGGCGCGCAGGTGGCGTGGGCCAGGCTGCTGCCCTTCAGCAGCTTTTCGTAGATGTGAATCTCTTCACTGACGCGCAGGCAGTACGGCACCTTGACGATGTAGATGCGGTCCAGGAAGGCTTCGTTGTTCTTGTTGTTGCGGAAGGCCTTCCACTCGCTTTCGTTGCTGTGCGCCAGCACCACGCCGTCGAAGGGAATGGCGCCGAAACCCTCGGTGCCCTTGAAGTTGCCTTCCTGCGTGGCGGTCAGCAGCGGGTGCAGCACCTTGATCGGCGCCTTGAACATCTCGACGAACTCCAGCAGCCCCTGGTTGGCCAGGCACAGCCCGCCGCTGTAGCTGTACGCGTCGGGATCGTCCTGCGCGTAGGTCTCGAGCTTGCGGATGTCGACCTTGCCGACCAGGCTGGAGATGTCCTGGTTGTTCTCGTCGCCCGGCTCGGTCTTGCTGATGCCGATCTGCTTGAGGATGCTGGGGAAGCGCTTGATGACGCGAAAGCGCCGGATGTCACCACCGAACTCTTCCAGCCGTTTCACCGCCCAGGGCGACATCACGCGGTTGAGGTATCGGCGCGGGATGCCGTACTCGCCCTCCAGGATCGGGCCGTCCTCGCCGACGTCGAACAGGCCCAGCGGGCTCTCGTTGACCGGGCTGCCCTTGATCGAGAAGAAGGGCACTTCCTGCATCAACTGCTTGAGCCGCTCGGCGATGCTGCTCTTGCCGCCACCCACCGGGCCGAGCAGGTAGAGGATCTGCTTCTTCTCTTCCAGCCCCTGGGCTGCATGGCGGAAGTAGCTGACGACCTGTTCGATGGCCTCTTCCATGCCGTAGAACTCGTCGAAGGCCGGGTAGACCTTGACCAGCTTGTTCTGGAAGGTGCGCGACAGCCGCGGGTCGTTGCGCGTGTCGATGGTCTTGGGCTCGCCGATGGCCCGCAGCATGCGTTCGGCGGCGGTTGCATAGGCCAGCGGGTTGCGCTTGCACTCGGCGAGGTAATCCTCGAGCGAAAGTTCTTCCTCGCGGGTGCGCTCGTAGCGCGCGGCGAAACTGCTGATCACGTCCATGTGGACCTCCTGCGTTGAGGAAGATGCCGCCCGCAGCCCGAGGCCGCGCCCGCATCTGGGAAGTTCTGATGAAGTCCCGGCTGTACGGGCCCAGGCTCCATCAGAGCTTTCCGGTCACCGGCGATGAGGTCCGGCCGGATCGAGCATTTCAGCATGCCCCTCCGGGCGGCGCGCAAACCCCGGATAAGGGGCGGGACACACGGCCATATGCTGATGGGCTCTCTCGTATCAGGATACAACGCAAGAGCAAGGTCCGTGCCCCGCTCGGCCTGCATCCGCCACGGTCACGCCTGCACCATAACGCGCCAGCACCGCCCGCCGCTGACGCCTTGGCGGTGCACCGGGTGAGATGATGCGGTGCATGAACCGCCATCTGCTGCTGCTCTCCCTGTGCCAGGGGCTGTTTCTCACCAACAACGTCACCTTCATCGCGATCAACGGCCTGGTCGGTCTGGCGCTGGCACCGGTCGGCTGGATGGCGACGCTGCCGATCACCGGCTATGTGCTTGGCGCGGCGCTGTCGGCGATGCCGGTGTCGCGCATGCAGGCCCGGATCGGGCGCCAGCGCAGCTTCCAGATCGGCCTGCTTGTCGCCATGGCCTCGGCGGCGTCCTGCGCCGCCGCGGTGTCTTACGGCAGCTTCTGGCTGCTGGTGGCCTCGACGTTGGTGGCCGGCTTCTACAGCGCCAACGCCGCGCTGTACCGCTTTGCCGGGCCCGAGCTGGTGCCGGCGGCCTTCAAGGAAAAGGCGATCTCGCTGGTGCTGGCGGGCGGCATCATCGGTGCGTTCGTCGGCCCCAACCTGGCCAGCGCCACGCGCACCTTGCTGCCGGTTCAGTTCGCTGGCGCTTACCTCGCGCTGATCGTGGTGGCGGGCATCGCGCTGCTCGCCGTCTCGGCGATCCGCTTCCCGGCCCATGTGCCGCCGCCGCCCGGCAGCGACGGCGGACGGCCGCTGGCCGAGCTGGCGCGCCAGCCGGTCTTCGTCGTCGCCGTGATGGCCGCCGCGCTGGGCTACGGCGTCATGAACCTGCTGATGGCCGCCACGCCGATCGCCATGCAGCAGTGCAAGCACCCCTTCGACAGCGCGGCGCTGGTGCTCGAGTGGCATGTGCTGGGCATGTTCGTGCCGAGTTTCTTCACCGGCCATCTGATCAAGCGCTTCGGCGCCCTGCCCATCATGGGCGTGGGCGTGTTGCTCAACCTCGTCTGCGTGGCGGTGGCGCTGTCGGGCGTGGACCTGATGCAGTTCCTGGTGGCGCTGTTCGTGCTGGGCGTCGGCTGGAACTTCCTCTACACCGGCGGCAGCACGCTCTTGACCCAGGCCTACAAGCCGCTCGAGAAGAACCGCGCCCAGGGCGCGATGGACTTCTGCGTCTTCTCGACGATGGCGGTGAGCAGCTTCGCCTCAGGCGCGCTGGTCACCACGCAGGGCTGGACGCTGTTGAACCTGGGCTCGCTGGCGCCGATCGCGCTGGTGGGCTGCGCGCTGCTGTGGCTGGCACGCCAGCACAGGCCACGCTTGCCCGATCCCGCACAAGCACCGCGATAAGGGTTTCACCGAAGTCTCTGATTTTCAGATAGCCCGGCGGCGCGCGATTGCATTTCACATCGGCGCAGCCAGCACTTACCTTCTCGGCGTTGTGGCGCGTGCATGCACGCATCCCCGTACCCACTGACCGTCGAGGAGATCCCGCATGACCACCAGCCTGTTCGTCCTGGCCAGCGTGGCGGCTGTCACGCTTGCCGTGCACACCGTCGCCATGGCGCAGAAAGCCCCGCTGCAGAAGATCGGCAAGGGCGAGGGCCGCGTCGACATCGTCGCCTGGCCCGGCTACATCGAGCGCGGCGCCACCAGCAAGGACTTCGACTGGGTCACCGAGTTCGAGAAGAAGACCGGCTGCAAGGTCAACGTGAAGACCGCCGGCACCAGCGACGAGATGGTGGCACTGATGAACGAGGGCGGCTTCGACCTCGTCACCGCCAGCGGCGACGCCAGCACGCGCCTGATCCGCGGCAAGAAGCTGCAGCCGCTGAATGTCAACCTGATCCCCAGCTACAAGAACCTCGACCCGCGGCTGCAGAAGGCGCCCTGGCACTTCGAGAACAACCAGCACTACGGCGTGCCGTACCAGTGGGGCTGGAACGTGCTCATGTACAACACCAAGGTCTTCGGCAACCAGCCGCCGAACAGCTGGCGCGTGGTGTTCGAGGAGATGAACCTGCCCGACGGCAAGAGCAACAAGGGGCGTGTGCAGGCCTTCGACGGCCCGATCCATATTGCCGATGCCGCGCTGTTCCTGATGCACCACAAGAAAGAGCTGGGCATCAAGGATCCGTACGAGCTGACAGAGGCGCAGTACAAGGCCTCGCTCGACCTGTTGCGCGGCCAGCGCAAGATCGTCGGCAAGTACTGGCACGATGCCTTCGTGCAGATCGACGACTTCACCAACGAGGGCGTGGTGGCCTCGGGCAGCTGGCAGTTCCAGGCCAACATCCTGAAGTCGAAGAACCAGCCGATCGCCACTGTCGTGCCGATCGAGGGCGCCACCGGCTGGGCCGACAGCACGATGATGCATATCGAGGCGAAGAACCCGAACTGCGCGTACATGTGGATGGAGCACTCGCTGAGCCCCAAGCTGCAGGGCGACCTGTCGGCCTGGTTCGGCTCGGTGCCCAGCGTGCCCGCCGCCTGCAAGGGCAACAGGCTGCTCACCGACGAGGGCTGCGCGCGCCAGGGCTACAAC
>JBBQOR010000328.1:0-3944 GCA_038331055.1 Burkholderiales bacterium | reverse complement strand
GGTCCTCGAACAGAGGGCGGTAGCGCGAGGCCTGAAAGATGGCGCCATCGGCGGCCGGCGCCACCGCCACCGGGTCGGCCAGCGGCAGCGCGCGAGTCGGTTCTTCGACCTGCACGCGCGGCGACATGTAGTCGCCCACCGCGGTGCGCGCGCCGACAGCGGCACCGCCCACGGCACCGGCCACCGCGCTGCCCACCATGCGCACGGTGCCGCAGCCGGCGAGCAGCAGCACCGCGCAGGCGGCGAGCGACCACGCCATCGTGCGCGCCGTCGTTCGCGCCGTCGTCCAGCCCGGCGCCGCGCTCACAGCTGGGCCAGACGCTGCAGCATCTGGTCGGAGGTCTGGATGGCCTTGGAGTTGAGCTCGTAGGCGCGCTGCGTGGCGATCATGCTGACCAGCTCTTCGACGACGTTCACGTTGCTGCCCTCGACGAAGCCCTGCTGCAGCGTGCCCAGCCCGGCAGCGCCCGGCGCCCCGGCGTTCGGGTTGCCCGATGCGGCCGTCTCGGCGTAGAGGTTCTGCCCGCGCGGCTCCAGACCGGCCGGGTTGACGAAGTTGGCCAGCTGCAACTGCCCGATCGCCTGCGGCGCCACCTGGCCGGGCAGCGAGACGTTGATGGTGCCGTCGGCGCCGATGGTCACGCCGGTGGCCGCGGCCGGGATGGTGATGCCCGGCTGCACCGTGAAGCCTGCGTTGGTGACCAGTTGCCCGGCGTTGTCGACCTGGAAGGCGCCGTCGCGCGTGTAGCCGGTGCTGCCGTCGGGCAGCTGGATCTGGAAGAAGCCGTTGCCCTTGACCGCCAGATCAAGGTTGTTGCCGGTCTGCTGCAAGGTGCCCTGGGCGAAGTTGCGCGTTGTCGCCGCGGCACGCACGCCCAGTCCGATCTGCAGCCCGGTGGGCAACTGGCTCTGCTCGGTGCTGGCGGCGCCGGCCTGGCGCAGGTTCTGGTACATCAGGTCTTCGAACACCACGCTGGCGCGCTTGAAGCCGTTGGTGCCGACGTTGGCCAGGTTGTTCGACACCGCGTCCAGCTTGGTCTGCTGACCCTCCATGCCGGTCTTGGCAATCCACAGCGATCGAATCATGGGGCACCCCGCGCGCGGCGGCTGCATGCCGCCCGATGTACCAATGGTCGCCCGGACTTGAGGGCCCTTAGAAGGCGAAAAGCGCCCCATCGGGGCGCCTTATCGGCTCGAACGGAGTCGACAGCGACTCAGCCGCTGAGCAGCTTGGCGGCAGTCTTCTCGCGCTCCTCTGCATCCTTGAGCATCTTCATCTGGTGCTCGAACTGACGCGCGGCGGAGATCATCGAGACCATCGCCTCCACCGGATTGACGTTGCTGCCTTCCAGGGCGCCCGACTGCAGGCGGGCGGCGGGATCGGCGGGCAGGTCGCCGTCGGCGCCGCGGAACAGGCCGTCATTGCCACGCACCAGCGGCGCCTCGGGCGTCACCAGCTTGAGCCGGCCAGCGGCTTGCGGGCGCCCCTCGCCCACGGTGCTCATCACGGTGCCGTCGGCGGCCACGGTCACCGAGGCGCCGGCCGGCAGCGTGATCGGCCCGCCGTCGCCCAGCACCGGCAAGCCGCCCGGCGTGACCAGCTGGCCCGCCGAGTCGAGCTGCAGTGCGCCGGCGCGGGTGTAGGCCTCGGTGCCGTCCAGCCCCTGCACCGCCAACCAGCCGTTGCCGGCCATCGCCACATCCAGGCTGCGCCCCGTGCTCTGCACCGGCCCCGGCGTGGCGTCGTAGCCCAGCGTGGTCTCCAGTGCGTACACCCGCGTGCTGGCGCCGTCGCCCAGCACCGGCACCGCACGGAAGGCAGCCATCTCGGCGCGGAAGCCGTTGGTCGAGGCATTGGCCAGGTTGTTGGCCAGCACGTCCTGGCGCTGCAGCGTGGCCTTCGCGCCGGACATCGACAGGTAGATGAGACGGTCCATCGGTGCTCCTCAGGGGCGCGCGCCCGCGGCGGGCGCCGCGCAGGGCATCAGCGCAGGTTGACCATCGTCTGCAGCACCTGGTCCATCGTCTTGATGGTCTGTGCATTGGCCTGGTAGATGCGCTGCGCCGTGATCATGCTGACCAGTTCGGCGGTGAGGTCGATGTTCGACTCTTCCAGCGCGCCGGCCTGCAACAAACCCATCGAAGAGGCACCCGGGGCGTTGACCACCGGCGTGCCCGAGGAGAAGGTCTCGGACCAGGCATTGCCGCCCATCGCACTGAGCCCCTGCACGTTCTGGAAGTCGGCCAGCGCCAGTTGCGCCAGGTTGACGAAACGTCCGTTCGAGTACGAAGCCTTGAAGACGCCCTCGGTGTCGAAGCTCACGCCGGTCAGCTCGCCGGGCGGGTAGCCGTCCTGGCGCAGATCGGCGATGGCGAAGCTGGCGCCGAACTGGGTCGAAGCTCCGATGTCGAAGCGCAGGCCGCTGAAGACCTGCATCTGGCTGGCACCGGGCAGCAGCACGCCGCCGGCATCGAAGAGCTGCCGCGAATCGTTGACCGTCAGCAGCAGCGGCGCACCGGTCGCCACCGGCACGCCGAGCGCGTCGGCGATGCTGGTGATGCGCCCGTTTTCGCCGAACATGATGCGCGAGACCGCCACCGCCGCCGGCAAAGGCAGCGCCGAGTCGTGGAAGATCTCGCCGGTGGTCGGGTCGAACTGCTGGCCGTCGACCGACGCGAACACCGACCACTCGTTGTGCGCTTCCTTGCGCATGTAGTAGGCCATCGTCAGCGGCATGCCCTGGCCGTCGTAGACCGTCTGCGAGGTCGAGTAGTCGTAGCTGGCGGTGTCCTGCACGTTGAAGGCCGCGCGTCCCGCGACCACCGGGGTCGCGGCGTCGAAGTTCATCGACAGGCGAATGCCGCGATCGGCTTCGTTGAGCCCCGCACCGGTCTTCACCACACCGCCGCCGCCGGCCACCACACGGATCGACGCGGGATCGCCCACCGCACGGCCGACCGCGTCGTCCCAGCGCTGGGCCAGCAGCTTCTGGCCGGTGCCGTTGGACACGTAGCCCTCGCGGTCGAGGCGGAACTGCCCGTTGCGGCTGTAGACGTTACCCGCGCGCGGGTCCTGCAGCATGAAGAAGCCGCGGCCGTTGATGGCCAGATCCATCGGATTGGGCGTCGAGGTGATGTTGCCCTGCGAGAACTGCTGCGCCACGTTGGCCAGCGTGGTGCCGATGCCCGCCATCGGCGTGCCGCCGCCCACGGAGGCGGCGTAGACATCGGCGAACTCGGCGCGCGAGGACTTCGCGCCGAAGGTGTTCGCGTTGGCGATGTTGTTGCCGATCACCTCCAGGCTCTTGGAGGTGGCATTAAGACCGGAAAGGCCTTGCTGGAAGCTCATGGCGATGTCCTCAGTTGAAAATCTTGATGCGTTCGTAGTCCACACGGCCGCTGGCCCGCAGGTCCAGCTTGAGCGTGTCGCCGCCGGTGGCCACCGCGTCGACGCGGTCGAGCATCAGCGGCGTGGTCGTCACCGGCACACCGCCGGCTTGCGCAACGACCCGGAAAGTCTTTATCGACGCGAGATCGGCCGTGCTCTTGGCGCGAAAGTCGAAAGAGTGGCGCCCACTCTCGCGCGCGCCGAGGTCGACACGCTCGATCACCTCGTTGCGGCTGCCCAGCAGCTCGAGCGTCACGCGGCTGGCCGCCGTCGGCAGCTCGAAGGCGCCTTGCTGCACGCCGTCGCTGCCGGGCGTCAGCCGGTTGCCTTCGACCATCACGTTGCGTCCGACCAGCGCAGCCCCCTGCAGTGTCTGCAGCTGCGAGAAGCGGCCGGAGACCGCTTCCATCGTGCGGTTGAGCTTCTCGATGCCGTTGACGGTGTTGATCTGCGCGATCTGGCTGGTCACCTGCGCGTTGTCGAGCGGGTTCAGCGGATCCTGGTTCTGCATCTGCGCGACCAGCAGCTTGAGGAAACGGTCCTCGCTGCCCAGCTC
>JBBQOR010000327.1:0-3946 GCA_038331055.1 Burkholderiales bacterium | reverse complement strand
GGCCTCGCCGGTCACGCGCAGATCAACGTGCTCAGTCAGGAACTGGCGCAGACCGTTGCGCACGATGGCATGGTCGTCGACGATGCTGACTCGAATCATCAACGCTCTCCTGTGGGGGTTCGCTGCAGCTTAGCAGGCGCCTGGCGGTCCAGCGATCAGACATATCCTACACGGCCCCGTGGCGGGCTGGCGCGGTGGCCTGTGGAGGGCGTGGTGACAGTGGGCAACCGATTGACGGCGGGCCCAAGAGCTGAAGCATTGCGTTCAAACCCTGCCTATTTGCGCTCCACCCGGCGCCTCGTAGGACTTGTCTTACAGCAGATGAAGGGCTTTCGATGACACGCCACGTCGCGCTTGGGTGGCATACTTTGGTCGCATCGATCTTCACCGGAAACTGCTCAGCGCCCACGGCTGCCCCACCATGAAACCATTGCGAACCTATATCGTCGAAGACAGCCCCGTGATCCTCGAGAACCTGAGCGCCACACTGGAAGAGCTGGCCGACGTGAAGGTGATCGGCTCGGCCGCCGACGAGCAAAGCGCCGTCAAGTGGCTGAACAAGACGGAGGAACCCTGCGACTTGATGATCATCGACATCTTCCTCAAGGGCGGCTCGGGCGTGGGCGTGCTGCGGGCGGCTGCGCAATCGCATCGGCATATCAAGCGTGTCGTGTTGACAAACTACGCCACCCCCGAAATGCGCAGCAAGTGCATCGAACTGGGCGCCGACCGGGTCTTCGACAAGAGCAACGAACTCGAAAACCTGATCGCGTATTGCGGCCGCCTGGCCGACGGCGTCGACACGGCGCCAGGCAGCCTGTCCTGAGCACCGCCGAGCGCGAGGACGCGATGCAGAACCCCGCAATGCGCTCCGGGCTGATGACAGCAGTCCCGCAGCAGCGCCGCCGCTGGTTGCTGCCCGTGGCGCTGGTGTTGGCCGCGGCCCTGATCGGCATCACCGAAGTGGCCTATCAGGAATCCAAAGCGAGGCTCACCAGCGTGGCTTCGCGCGAGGTCGCGCGCACCGCGCTCGCCACCGTGATGCGCCGTGTGCTCGACGCCGAGACCGCCGAGCGCGGCTACCTGCTGACCGGTCGCCGTGACTATCTGGCGCCGGCCGACGCGGTGGCTTCCGACCTCGCGGCTGCCTTCGTCACGCTGGAACAGCACTACCGCGGCAAGCCCGCGCTGCTGGCCCTGTTGGCCCAATTCAAGGCCCGGGTCGATGAGAAGCAGTCCGAGCTGGCTGTCACCTTGAGCCTGTTCGACGCCGGAGCGCACGAGCGCTGGCGCGATCTGGTGCTGACCGATATCGGCCGCGAGAAGATGGACGCCGTGCGCGCGGCCAGCGAAGTGTTGATGGCGGAAGAAGACAAGCAGGTGCGCGCCGATCGCGCTGGCATCTTCGGCACCCTGCGCAGCAGCCGTCTGGGGCTGCACGCCTTGACGGTGTTGAGCCTGCTGGTGCTGGTGTTCTACGTGCGCAAGAATGCGGCGCTCGATGCGGCCCGGCAGGACCACGCCCAGGATCTGCAGCACGAACGCGACGAACTCGAGAGCCAGGTGGACCGTCGCACTGCCGAGCTGACCGAGCTGGCCACGCACCTTCAATCCGCCCGCGAGGACGAGCGCAGCCGCCTGGCGCGCGAACTGCACGACGAACTGGGCGCCCTGCTGACGGCCGCCAAGCTCGACGTGGCACGCCTGCGCCGCATGGTGGGCAGCGGGACGACGGAGTTGGAAGAGCGCATGCGCCACCTCGACCAGACGATCAAGCAAGGCATCTCGCTCAAGCGTCGCATCATCGAAAACCTGCACCCCTCGTCGATCAGCAACCTGGGCCTGGTTGCGGCATTGGAGATCCAGGCGGGCGACTTCGGCGCCAGCGCCAATCTGCGCATGGAGGTGCAGCTGGAACCCGTGAGCCTGAGCGACACGGCTCAGATGACGGTCTACCGCCTGGTGCAGGAGTCGTTCACCAATATCGCCAAGTATGCTGGCGCCACGACGGTGACCGTTTCTCTGCGTGGCGACGGTGAACGGGTGCGGGTGTCGGTGCGCGATGACGGTGGTGGCTTCGACACCCAACAAGTGGCCGGCAGTTCACATGGCCTGCGCGGCATGCGTTTTCGGGTCGAGGCGGCCGGCGGCGACCTGCAGGTATCCTCGGCCATCGGCAAGGGGACCGTGATCGAGGCGTGGCTGCCGGCATCGGCTGCGGTCGCGGTCGCAGACAATTGACAACCTGGCGCATGCCCGGCCGATACGACCATGCTGAAGACCCTGCTGGAAAATTTTCTTCGCACCCGTTACGGTTTCGTGCTGGCCGTTTGCGGCGCCATGGCCGTGGTCGTGCTGAACGAGGCCACCTACCAGTACTCGCGCTTGCGGCTTGCGCGGGGCATCGACCTCACCGACATCCGCATCCAGGCGGCGCTGACCCTGCAACTGGTCACCGACGCCGAAACCGGTGTGCGCGGCTACCTGCTCACCGGCAGGCAGCCCTACCTCGCACCGTACCGCCGCGCCTTGGCGGAGTTGCCGGCGGTGCAGGACCAGGCCTTCGGTCTGATCGAGCACGTGGACACCGAGCGCCGGGTCGGGGTCGAACCCGTCAAGCGGCTGCTGGCGGCCAAGCTGGCCGAGCTGGCCATGTTGATCGAGCTCTACGACGCCGGCAACCGCGACGAGGCGGTCTCGGTCCTGCTGTCCGACGTCGGCATGGTGAAGATGAACGACCTGCGGCGGGCCCTCGACGAAGTGTTCAACCGCGCTGCCGGCCTGCAGCAGACCGCGCGGATTTCGCTGTATGACGCGCTGCTGATCAATCGCCTGGCCGTGCACCTGTTGTTGGTCTTCGGCGTGGTGGGCCTGTATGTGCTGATGCGCCAGATGGAGCAGTTCGATCGGTCGCGGCACCACGAGCAACAGCGCCTGGAAGCCGAGGTGCGGGTACGCACGGCTGAACTGCGTGAGCTGGCGGGCCATCTGGTTTCGGCGCGTGAAGATGAACGCGGCCACCTGGCGCGCGAACTGCACGATGAACTGGGTGGCCTGTTCACCGCGATGAAGCTGGAATTCGCCCGGGTGCGCCGCGTGCCCGACCTGCCCAAGGGTATGCAGGCCAGGGTCGAGTCGATCGAGCGGCGCCTGAACGACGGCATCGCCTTCAAACGCCGCATCGTCGAGAACCTGCGCCCCTCGGCGCTGGAACAATTGGGCCTGATGACCAGCGTGTCCCTGCTGTGCCGCGATTCGGCCCAGACCCTGGGCATCCCCGTTCGCGAAGCACTCGAGCCGGTGGCGGTGGGGCGCGAGGTCGAGTTGACCATCTACCGCCTGGTGCAGGAATCGTTGACCAATGTCGGCAAGTACGCCTGCGCGTCCAAGATCGCCGTGACCATCGATGCGCTGGGCGAGGGCGTGCGGGTGTGCGTCGAGGACGATGGCATCGGCTTCGACCCGACCCGGGTTGCATCCGGTCCGCATGGCCTGCTGGGTATGCGCTACCGCGTCGAGTCGCACGGTGGCACCTTGCGTGTCGAATCGGCGCCGGGCGCGGGCACGCGAATCGTCGTGTTGCTGCCCGGGAAGCTGTCAGAAAGCTGAGTCCTGCACGCCGACGGCGCATGGGTCGCTGCCCGGCCTGGCCGTCCGGCATCATGTTGGGTGGTGCCGCCGCGCTGTGCGGCACCTGGGGCCGCTGCTAATGACAACCGCACCGTGTCTTCCGACCGGCGCCCTTCGTTCTTGAGCCAGCACTTGCCGCAAGCCACTATTTGTCGAGCAGGTCCAACATGTCCTCGGCGTGTTCTTCCTCGACAGCGAGGATGCTTTCGAGTAGGCGGCGCGTGGTGGGGTCTTTGTCGCCGATCAGCGTGATCATCTGGCGATAGGTCTCGATGGCCACGCGTTCGGCCACCAGGTTGGCTCGCACCATGGCCTT
>JBBQOR010000326.1:0-3957 GCA_038331055.1 Burkholderiales bacterium | reverse complement strand
GGCGCTGCTCTTCTTCGGCCTGGCGCTGCTCTTCGGCCGCGTGGTGGCCGACGAGATCCGCTACGCCGAGACCTCGATGGGCCTGGGCATCCCGCGCTGGTGGTTCACCATCTTCACGCCGCTGCTGTGCCTGGCCATCGCGCTGCGCGCGTCGGGCCTGGCCTGGAGGGCCGCGCGCTGATCGGCCTCACACTCTTCGCGGTGTTCCTGCTGCTGATGGCCATCGGCGTGCCGATCGGCGCCGCGCTCGGCCTGGGCGGCATCGTGGCGATCGCCTGGGCCAACGCCGACACGCAGTGGTTCGGCCTGCTGGCGGCGCCGCAGAACATGCAGGCCGGCATCTCCAAATACCCGCTGCTGGCGCTGCCGATGTTCGTGCTGGTCGGCTCGATCTTCGACCGCTCGGGCGTGGCCCGGCGCATGGTCGACTTTGCCATCGCCTGCGTCGGCCGCTCGGCCGGCATGCTGCCGCTGGTGGCCGTTGTCGTGGCGATGGTGCTGGGCGGCATCTCGGGCTCGGGCCCGGCCAACGCGGCCGCGGTGGGCGGCGTGATGATCGCGGCGATGGCGCGCGCCGGCTACCCCGCCCCGTTCTCGGCCAGCGTGGTGGGCGCCGCCGCAGCGACAGACATCCTGATCCCACCATCGATCGCCTTCGTCGTCTACAGCGTGTCAGTGCCCGGCGCCTCGGTACCGGCGCTGTTTGCCGCCGGCATGCTGCCGGGCATCCTGGCCGGCCTGGCCTTGATCGCCGCGGCGGTGTGGATGTCACGCGCGCGCGGCTACGGCGGGCTGGAGTCCACCCTGACCCGGCCGCCCTTCTGGCGCTCGCTGCGCGAAGCCTCGTGGGGGCTGGCGGCGCCGGTGCTGATCCTCGGCGGCATGCGCGTGGGCTGGTTCACACCCACCGAGGCCGCGGTCGTGGCGGTGGTCTACGGCCTGTTCGTCGGCCTGGCCGTGCACCGCACGATCGCGCTGCGCGACCTCTATTCGATCTTCCGCGACGCCACCGAAATTTCGGCCGTCATCATGGTGGTGATGGCGCTGGCCGGCATCTTTGCCTATTCGGTGAACACGCTGGGCATGGCCGACCCGTTGGTCAAGGCGGTGCTAGCGTCGGGCATCGGCAGCACCGGCGCGCTGATCTGCCTGTTTGCGCTGATGCTGCTGGTGGGCATGGTGCTCGACGGCGTGTCGATCTTCCTCATCTTCCTGCCGCTGCTGTACCCGCTGATGCTGGCGTTCCAGTGGGACGTGGTCTGGTTCGGCGTGCTGCTGACGATGGTCGTCGCGATCGGCCAGTTCACGCCGCCGGTAGCGATCAACCTGCTCGTGGCCTGCCGGCTGGCCAGGGTGCGCATCGAGCAGACGCTGCCCCATGTGGGCTGGCTGGTCTTCGCGTTCTCGCTGGCCGCTCTCGCGGTGGCCGTTTTCCCGCAACTGGCCTTGTGGCTGCCCCGTTCGCTCGGGTACTGAAGGAGACTCCTCTGATGAAGCGTCGTGAACTGTTCCTGGCCGCGGGTGCGGCCTCCATCGCGCTGCCGCGCTTTGCCCATGCGCAGACGGCCTACCGGGCCGAGTACAAGATGAGCACCGTGGTGCCGCCGGCCTTCGCCTGGGGCAAGGGCGGCGAGATTTTCGGCAACCTGGTGCGTGAACGCACCGGCGGCCGCATCAACATCAAGCAGTACCCGGGCTCGAGCCTGGTGCAGGGCCAGCAGGACCGGGAATTCGCGGCCATGCGCCAGGGCATCATCGACGTTCTCTGCGGCGCGCCGATCAACTGGAGCGGCACGGTGCGCGAACTCGGCGTCTTCACATTGCCCTTCATCCTGCCCGACCACAAGGCCTGGGACGCGGCCACGCGCGAGCCGGCCATCGTCAACGAGTACTTCGACCTGGTGCGCAAGGCCGGCGCCGAACCCCTGGCCATCGGCGAGACCGGCTACCGGCAGATCAGCAACCGCGTGCGCCCGGTGCGGGCGCCTGACGACCTCAAGGGCATCAAGGTGCGTGTGGTCGGCAGCCCGATGTACGGCGAGATCATGACCGGCATGGGCGCCAACCCGACCTTCATGAGCTGGGCCGACGCGCAGCCGGCGCTGGCCTCGGGCGCCGTCGATGCCCAGGAAAATCCGCTCGAGGTGTTCCTGGCCGCGCGCATCCACACGCTGGGGCAGAAGTTCGTCACCAAGTGGAACTACTCCAACGACATCCTGCTCTTTGCCATCGCTGCGCCGATCTGGCAAAGCTGGACCCCCGCCGACCAGACCATCGTGCGCGCGGCCGCTCAAGACGCCGCGCAGCAGCAGATCACGCTCGTGCGCAAGCTGTTTGCCGAGGACGTCGAACGGGTGCGCGCGCTGGGCGTCGACGTGTACCTGCCGACCCCTGCCGAGACCAACACCTGGAAGATCGCCACGCGCCGAATCTACGCACGCTGGAAGGTGCAGACGCACGCCGGGCTGGTGAGCAAGATCGAGCAGGTGGCCGAGAAGACACGCGGCAAAGGCTGAGCGCGATGAGCTTGCCGGCAGACCCGGCGGCGCCCCGCCTGCCGATCGACGACTCGCTGTTCTTCAAGCTGGTGCGCGTGGTCAACCTGACCGCGCGCCCCTTCGTCGAGACGCTGTCGCGTGAGCATCGGCTCTCGCTCAACGAGTGGCGCGCGATGGTGGTGCTGGCCAGCCACCCCGGCGTGGCCGCGCACGAGGTGGCCGACCACACCGGACTCGACAAGATGAGCGTCAGTCGGGCGCTGGCGGCCCTCGACCGCAGCGGCCGCCTGCAACGAGAGACCGACCCCGCCGATGCGCGGCGCAGGCGACTGTGGCTGAGCGATTCCGGTCAGACGCTGTTCCAGACCATCGGCCGTCTGGCCGCCGAGCGCGAGGTGCAGCTCTTTGCCGGCATCAGCGCGACTGAACAGGCGCGTGTGATGGCCACCATCGACAAGCTGATCGCGACGCTGGGCACCGAACCGCTGTAGTCGTCGAGGCCGTCAGAAGCCGAACAGGCTGCTGCGCACCGACTGCGGGCCTTGCGTGGCGCCCGCGTCGCACCACTGCTCAGGCCCTTCTGCCCAGGCCAGCAGCAAGGCCCCGTGCGGCGAGTCCAGCTCGAGTTCGGCGCCGGCCTCGGCGATGACGAAGCAGTTGGCATGGGCCACGCGGCCGTCGATCTGCAGCAGGCCGCCGCGGACCCACAACTCGGTCAGCGCGCTGGCGCGCCAGCGCGGCAGCCGCGCGCCGGGCTGCAGAGACAACTGCACAAATCTGTGCGCGCTGCCGGTGCCGGCGTAGTCGAAGACCATCTGGCGGCGAACGCCGAAGACGCCGGTCTGCCACGGGGGCAGCGCGTCGACCTGCACGTTGATCTCCGGCGGCACCTCGGGCGCCGGGTTCCACACCTCACCGTGGCGCGAGCCCGCGTGCAGGCCGCTGAGTTCGCCTCGCTCACCCGGGTAGACCACCGGGCCCTCGAGCCGCGAGACCAGCGTGGTCTGCGCATGGGCTATGGCGTCATGCGTTGCGCCAACCAGGTTGATGCCGGCCTGGTGCAGGCCCAGGCTGCCGTGGTAATCGGTCAGGCCGCCATCGAGCACAAAGCTGCTGGCGACACCGCGATGCTGGTGCAGCCCGCTGCGCGTCATCGGCGCAAAGCCGACCAGGCCGAGGAACAGCCCGCGTTCGTTGTCGTAGCGCACGGGCTTCAGGCGCAGGCCGGGCTCGGGCGTGTCCTGCCAGGCGACGTCGCGCGCGTCGAACACATGCACGCGGGCGGCGGCTTCGTACTGGTAGAGCGCTTGCATCGGGGGCTCCGGCGAAGGCGAATGGTAACCATCGTGACTAACTGGCGCCAGCAGGCAAATCCACCAGATCGAACACGGCGATGCTTTCCACATGCGCCGTGTGCGGGAACATGTTCACCACACCGGCCAGCGTGCAGCGGTAGCCC
>JBBQOR010000325.1:0-3957 GCA_038331055.1 Burkholderiales bacterium | reverse complement strand
GATGGTGGTGTCCTCCTTCAGGGCCACCAGACCTTCGACCACATGCAGCATCACGCCGTCGGTATTGCCGTCGCGATTGACACCGGGGTCGGTGGAGCGGATGTCGGCGTTGAGCCGCACACGCAGCACCTGCGCCTGGGCCGCCGGCGCAAAAGACAGCGCCACCGCAGAGGCTGCCAGGGTGAACGCCAGAGTCAGAGTGGAGCGGGTTGCAGGGTTCATGGGGTCAGTCCTCGTGGAGGGTGATGGCCGCGGTGGGCACGAAGGTGGAGTCGAGCGTGAAGCGCTGGAAGCTGCGGTTCAGCGCCGGCAGCATGGCGACGTCCATGGTGCCCGTGGCGGGCTCCATCACGATCATGGCCACGGTGGCACTGAGGTTGTTCCTGAGCGAAGGCCGCGGCGGCCGGCACACAGCCCAGTCGCCTTCGAAGCTGTCGAACAGCGCGGCCTTCACATCGGCGCGGCTGATCGGGCGGCCCAGCGCCGAGAGCAGGCCGCGCACGCGCTGATCGCGGTACAGGCTGTCGGGAGTCGAGTCGATGCCGGTGTCGCGCAGCTTGCCCAGCGCCACCGGGCTGAGCCAATGGTTGGCGTGCACCAGCAGGCCGTCCTGGGCCTGCACGAGAAAGGTCTCGTCGGGCGCGCACTCGAAGTTGACCACCACGCCTTCGGCATGGCTGACCATCATGTTGTTCGAGGCCGATTTGGGCGTGCAGTACACGGCGCGCAGCGCGTAGGCCAGCCGCCGCTGCTCGAGCACCTTGCGCCTGAACAGCGCCAGCGGCACGCCCAGCTGCTGATAGTCGCGGTCGCACTCGAGGTAGTTGGCGGTGATGGCGATACCCGCGGCGTTCATGCCGCAGCGCGCCAGGCCGCCGGCTTCGGTGAAGGTCATGAAGTCGGGCGCGCCGTCGATGCCGTGCACCTTCAGCACCACGGCGGTGTCGGCGCACTCGGCCTTCCAGTCCCAGTTCTGCGCGTGGATTAGCCGGCCATCGCGCGCCGCCGCCGGCAGCACGACGACGCCGGTGCAGCCATCGGGGTCGTCCTCATGGTCAGGTGCGCCTGCATCCCGCTGGCGGCGCGCCAGCTGCAGCAGTTCGGTGCGTGCATTGAGCAGCACGATGTGCTCGAAAGGGCAGTCGGCTCCTTCGGCGATGCCGCGCATTTCGTCCATGTATAGCGCATCGAAACCCGCCATCACGGGCAGCAAGCGCTGCACCGCCTGCTGCAGGGCGTCGACGTCGAATGCGTCGCGCTTCAGTTGCTCGAGGTAGCGCGCCGCACCGAGCTGGATGCGCTCGCCGCCCAGCCGGCCGTACTGCAACCCGCGCTCGCGCGGCGGACCTTCGACTTCGATCAGGGGGCAGGGCTGGATCATCGGATCAGGCTGGGGTTGGGGTTCGTGTAGCCGGCACAAGCTATGTCAAGCGATCGGATGATCGTGTCTTTCGTATGGATATGCAACACTCTCGAACCCTGCTGACGAGGCGCCGACCATCCGCTGCGCGGGGTCTTTGCCAACGCCCCTTGAGCACGACCCGCCCGCAAGAACTCTCGACGCTGCAGCGCAGCGTGGCGGCGCGCATCGTCGAGTGGGCACGCGGGCAGGGCTTGGCGCGCCACGCGGCATTGAGCGAGCAGAGCCTGGCGCAGCAATTGGGCGTGTCGCGCACCCCGGTGCGCGCCGCACTGGGCGCGCTGGCGCAATCAGGGCTCGTGGTGCACGAGCCTGGGGCCGGCTGGCGCTGGCGGGCCGACGCGCGGGCGCTCGCGCGGCTCGACCTGTCGGCACCGGTGGGCGATGCCGAGCGCTTGTTCGTCGCCATCGCGCGTGACCGGCTGTCGGGCGAGCTGCCGTCGGTCATCTCCGAGGCCGACTTGATGCGGCGCTACGACGTTACCCGCCAGACCGTGCTGCAGGTGCTGGGTCGGCTGGCCGAGGTGGGGCAGGTCGAGCGCAAGCGCGGCCATGGCTGGGCCTTCCTGCCGGCCGAGTACGACGAGGCCACGGCCGCCGAGAGCTATGCCTTTCGTCTGCTCATCGAGCCGGCGGCATTGCTGGCCCCGGCCTTCAAGCTGGATGTCGAGTGGGCCCAGAGGATGCGTGAGCAGCACGAGGCGATGCGCGCAAGGCGCTGGCGCGACGGCCTGGGTGTCGAGCTTTTCGATCTGAATGCGGCCTTCCACGAGGGCCTGGTGGCCGCGAGCGGCAACCGCTTCCTGCTGCATGCCATCCAGCAGCAGAACCGGCTGCGTCGCTTTGTCAACGTGCACTGGACCTATGGCGCCGAGCGTGTGCAGGTGAACTGCCACGAGCATCTGGAGATCCTGGCGCGGCTGCAGTCGGGCGAGCAGGAAGTGGCTTCGGCGCTGCTGCGCCGCCACCTCACCCACGCGAGCCGCGTGTAGGGCCACGCGCCGCTGCCGAACCCCTGGCCGACCTCAGCCCTGGCTGCGCAGCCTGGCCTGGTGCAGCTGGTGCAGCGTGATCTTGCGCACCTCGACCTTGCTCTGCTCGATGTGGCTCTTCATCAGCAGCTGCGCTTCATCGCCCTTGCGCCGCATCACCGCGCGCAGGATCTTGCCGTGTTCCTGGTAGGTGGCGTCGATGCGGTCGGCGCGCGTGAAGTCCAGCCGGCGCACGATGCGGATGCGCTCGGTCACGTCCTGGTGCACGCGGGCGATCTCGTGGTTGCCGGTGGCGGCCACCAGCGTGGCGTGGAAGCGTTCGTCGAGCTCGCCCACGGCGCGCGCATCGGCCAGCCGCTCGGCCACCGGCACCAGCCAAGCGGCCTTCAGCGCGTCCAGCCCGGGCGGGTCGGCCTCTCGCGCCGCCAGCCGCGCCACCGAGGCCAGTTCGATCAGCACGCGCAGGTCGTACAGCATATCCAGCCGCACGAAGTCGATCGGCTTGACGAACCAGCCGCTCTTCGCCTCGACGTCCAGCAGGCCCTCGTTGCGCAGGCGGAACAGCGCCTCGGACGGCCCCTGCTCGACGATGCGGCCCAGGTACATCACGGCCACGCGGTCGGTCAGCAGGCGCACCACGTTGAGGTCGTGCGAGACGAACAGGTACGACAGCCCCAGATCACGGCGCAGCCGGTCCAGCAGCTGAAGCACGACCGCCTGCACCGAGACATCCAGCGCGGCCGTGGGCTCGTCCAGGATCAGCAACCGGGGCTTCACTGCCAGCGCGCGCGATGCCCAAGCGCGCTTTCTGCCCGCCCGAGAGCTGGTGCGCAAAGCGCGACAGCAGTTCAGGCGCCAGGCCCACCTGCGCCGCTACCTCGTCGACGCGCTCCATCGCCGCGGCGCCGCGCAGGCCGCTGAGCAGCGCCAGCGGTTCGGCGATCGTCTCCCGCGCCGTGTAGCGCGGGTTCAGGCTGTCGGTCGGGTCCTGGAAGACCATCTGGATGTCGGCACGCTGCGGCAGCCGCGCGAAGCGTGCCGCAGGAATGGCTGCCAGGTCCTGGCCGTCGAAGACGATGCGGCCCTCGGCGGCGTCGAGAAACCATCCGGCGGTGGCGTGGTCTGCGCCGGCGTCCAGCGGCGGGCGTTCGCTGCGGCAGCGGTCCTGCACCTGCTCGCAGCACTCGGCGAGTCGGCAGGCTGGCAGATCTTTGCGGCGCAGGTCGGGCAGATTGCCCGGCACCGGCGCGAGACTGTCGATAGGGCTCGTGTCGTCGGGTGTGGAGCTGATCAGGCGCGCCGTGCAGGGGTGGCGCGGGCGCGCGAACAAGGCCTTGGTCGGCGCGCTCTCGACCCCGTGGCCGGCGTGCATCACGATGATGCGGTCGCAGTACTCGGTCGCCAGGCCCAGGTCGTGGGTGATGAACAGCGTGGCCATCTGGCGTTCACGCGCCAGGTCGGTGATGAGGTCAAGCACGGCAGCCTGCGTGGTCACGTCCAGGCCGGTGGTGGTGGGTGCGCCGGCGATGTCGACGTTGTCCTTGA
>JBBQOR010000324.1:0-3959 GCA_038331055.1 Burkholderiales bacterium | reverse complement strand
GTCTACATGAGCGGGCGCGAGGCGGTGCAGTACCAGGTCAGCACCAGCGGCTCGGTGGCCTTGCGCGGCATCCAGTCGCCGCTGTTCGGCTCAACCGCCTGCAGCGAGGCGCTGCGCACGCTGGTCACTGCGGCGCGACCGCATCTGATGCAGGCCGAGCACACCAGGGTGATGGCGCGTGCCATCGACGCCAACGTGTCGCTGAGTGCGGCGCTGGCGGCCGTGCCGGCGCTGACCACCCGCTTTCCGGCCGACAACACGCTGGCGTCGCAACTGCAGATGGTGGCGCGCCTCATCAGCGCGCGGTCGGCGCTCGGGGCAGGGCGCCAGGTGTTCTTCGTCTCGCTGGGCGGCTTCGACCTGCACGACTTCCTGGCCGCGCAGCACCCGGGACTGCTGAGCAACGTGGCCGGCGCGCTGAAGAGCTTCCACGACGCAATGGTCGAGCTGGGCGTGGCCGACCGCGTCACGGCCTTCACCGCCAGCGACTTCGGCCGCACGCTGACCAGCAACGGCGACGGCAGCGACCACGGCTGGGGCAGCCATCACTTCGTGCAGGGCGGCGCGGTGCGCGGCGGCCGCTACTTCGGCCAGCTGCCCGACGTCAGCATCAACGGTGCACACGACGTCGGCCAGGGCCGCTTGCTGCCGACCACCTCGGTGGACCAGCTGGCGGCCACGCTGGCCAGCTGGATGGGCGTCAGCGACAGCGACCTGCGGCTAGTGGCGCCCAACATCGGCAACTACAGCACGCGCAACCTGGGCCTGTTCATCTAGCCAGTCGCGGCCACAGCATCGTGGCCCGGCCGATCACCGGCGCGCCGAGCAGATGTCGATCTGGCGTGCCGTCTAGTCCCACAGACGGCGCCAGCCTTCCGGGCCCAGCCGGCGCAACGTCTCCTGGTTGCGCTCGTAGATAGCCGCCGCGTCGGGGAATGCGGCCACGGCGTCGTCGATGCTCGACTCGCGCAGCAGATGCAAGGTGGGGTGCGGCGAGCGGTTGGTGGCGTTGGTGATGTCGTCCGCCCCGGTGCCGGCAAAGCGGTAATCGGGGTGGAAGCTGGCGATCTGGATCTTGCCTTCCAGGCCCAGCTCGACCAGCAGCGCGTCGGCGATGTCGAGGAAGTCGTTGAATTCTTCGAACTCGCGCAGCGCCTGTGGATGCACCAGCAGTGTGGTGTCGATCTGCGTCGGGTCGGCGCACACCAGCAGTTGCAGCTCATGCAGCAGATCGGTGGCCAGTGTCTCGGCGTCCAGCGCGCTGCTGTGCACCAGGCGTACCTGCCCGCGCGCCAGCACTGCCTTGGCGAAGGGGCACAGGTTCAGGCCGATGACGGCGCGATGCAGCCACTGGCGGGTGTCGTCGAGTGCGGTCATGCAGGCGGCGCTCTTGCGGAGTCTGGTGCGGGGGCCGCCTCAGAGAACTCATGTTCGCATGGCCCCGTTTCATCTGGATGCGCGCGACCCCTAACCCTAGGGTTTGTAGGCGCCCGATGCTGGGCCTACAACCTTCCGACAGTGATCGACACCGCCCTTGCCTTCATCGCCGCCCAGGCCAACTTGCACCTGCGCAAGCGGCTGGCGTCCGATCTGGGCGAGGTCAGCGCCGGCCCGCTGGTGGACGACCGCGGCAACTGGGTGGTGCCGCAAGACCGCACGCGGCTGACGCTGTTCCAGATCGAGGAAGAACGCGCGCTGCGCGAGCAGATGCCCCAGCGCACGCTGGTCGCCGGCCGCGAGGTGCTGCTGCCCCCGCCGCTGCGGCTGAACCTGGTGGTGCTCTTTGCCGGCCGCTTCCAGCAGTACGACCAGGCGCTGCGCACGTTGTCGCAGCTGCTCGCCTTGTTTCAGGCGCGGCCCTCGTTCACGCCGTCGGACAGCCCCGATCTGCCGACCGGCATCGAGCGGCTGTCGATCGATCTGCTGAGCTGGACGCCCGAGCAGATGAACCACCTGTGGGCCTGTCTGGGCGCCAAGCACCTGCCGTCGGTGATCTACCGCGTGCGCATGCTGGCGCTGCAAGACCTCGAGCCGGTGGGCACCGGCGCGCCCATCACCACCATTGAAACCAGCCTGCACGGGCGCTGAGACCGCACGCCATGGCGATCCGCTTTCGCAGTCTCTACACCGTCGATGTGCAGCACGCCTTCTTCGGCGGCGCATGCGATGCGCTGCGTTTCGTGGTGCCGCGCTCGACCCAGACGCAGCTGGCCGGCCTGCGCGCCATGGTGCGCGAGCGCGAGGGCCGGCTGCATGTGCTGATCGAGCTCGATGACCTGCTGCAGCCGATCGCCGCACCCACCGGGCGCACGCTGATCTTCGGCCTGCGCCCGCGCGAAGGCTCGTTCGAGACGATCACCCAGCCGTTGGGCGCGGCGCGCGGCCAGAGCTTGCTGTGGGCCAACAGCGCCGCACCCGATGCGCTGGATGCGCCGCGGCCCGTACAGCTGATGACGGCACCGCTGCGCATCGTGCCGCGCAGCGCCGCGCGGCCACTGAGCCTGCGGCTGTTCGATACCGCAGGCGTGCAGCGCGCCAACGCCACGCTGGATGCTGGCAACGAAGCCTGGTCGATCCCCGGCGGATGGCCCGAAGGGCTGTGGCGCGTCGAAGAGCAGGCCGCGGGCCTGGTCAGCAGCTGGTGGCTGATGGTCGACCCCGAACTGGCGGCCGACGTGCCTTACGGGCTGCTCTCGTTGACTGTGTCGGCCGGCCATGCCGCGGCCGGCGGTGCCTTCACGTTGTCATTCGCCGCGCGCAGCGAGACGCTGCGCTACTACGTGGTGGCGCGGCGCTTCGGCGAAACCGACTTCAACCAGCTGCAGGTGCTCGACGACGGCTTCGACGCCGAAGGCCGGGCGCAGATCGTTTTCGACCGCCTGCTGCCCGCGGCCTTCGACCCCGCCGTGCACCTGCAGCCCACGCTGCTCGACCCGGCCGGCGGCGCACGCATCGCGCTGTTCCAGGCCCAGGCCGCAGTGGCGCGGCGCGCGCGCGGGCCGGCGGGCGTGGCGCTGCACAAGAACGGCGACGTGCTGATCGGCCATCTGCCGCAGCCCGGCGCAGACCGTCCGGACGCGCAGTTTGTCGTCCATCTGAGCCAGCCTTGACCAAGGAGCGTTGACAACATGGCGACTTACCGCACCCCCGACGTCTATATCGAGGAGATCCCGGTCTTTCCACCCTCGGTGGCCGAGGTCGAGACCGCGATCCCGGCTTTCATTGGCTACACCCGGCAGGCGCTGGACGACGCCGGCCGCAGCCTGGCCAACGTGCCGACCAAGATCTACAGCTTCGCCCAGTACGAGCAGCACTTCGGCGGCCCGGCCACGCCGGCCATCGCGGTGGCGCTGACCACCGATGGCGCAGGCTTTCGCGCCTTGGTCACGCCGCCCACCGTGACCTACCTGATGCACCACGCGGTAAAGATGTTCTTCGACAACGGCGGCGGCAAGTGCTACATCGTCGCGGTGGGCGGTTACGCCGCCGTGGCTGCGGTGCTGCTGACCGAACTGCAGGCGGGGCTGGCGGCGGTGGCGTTGGAAGACGAGCCGACGCTGCTGGTAGCGCCCGAGGCGGTGCGGCTCAACAGCGGTGACTACGGCACGCTGTCGGTAGCCATGCTGGCGCAGTGCGGGCTGCTCAAGGACCGCTTCGCGATCATCGACCTGCACAACGGCGGCATCGAGCAGAGCAGCGCGGAGGTGCTTTCCACGCGCGGGCTGCTGGGCAACAACAACCTCAAGTACGGCGCGGTCTACTACCCCTTCATCCGCAGCGGCATCAACCACGCGGTGATGGCCGACGAGACCAACGTCGATGTCTCGATCGACGCCGGTGCCGCGGCCGATCTGGGCACCTTGCGTGTGCCCAACACCGCTGCCTACAACGCGGCCAAGGCGGCACTGCGCGATCACTACGTGGTGCTGCCGCCCAGCGGCGCGGTGGCCGGCGTCTAC
>JBBQOR010000323.1:0-3962 GCA_038331055.1 Burkholderiales bacterium | reverse complement strand
TCGGGTGATGACTTTGTGCAACACCGTCTGCAGCGCCTCGTCGGTCGGTGCGGGCACCTCGACGAAGACAGGCTCGCCGTCGGTGTCGGCGTCGGCCAGGTAGGTTTGACCCTGCTCTTCGACGAGCACCCCCCGACGGGTGAGCAGCTTCATCATCCGGGTGATGATCTTGTGCAACACCGTCTGCAGCGCCTCGTCGGTTGGCGGGGGCACTTCGACGAAGACAGGTTCGCCATCGGCGCAGCACCGGTACACGCCGTCCAGCACCAGGCAGTGAAGGTGAATGTTGAGATTGGCCGCTGACCCAAAGCGCTGGATCAGCGTGACCGCGCCGCTGTCGGCCTGCTCGGCCTACAACCCCGCCTGATCGAGCAGGAAGCGCGTGATGGCGCGGTGTCCGACCTGCAGCACCGGCGTCACCAGCTTGGGTTGCGCGGCCAGCAACAGGCGCAGGGGGATCGGCAGCTGATCTTGGCAAACCCGTACCCGGTGGCGCATCGGCACGTGCGGAATGACATGGTCGACCAAGTGGGCCGCCGTCTGGGCCACGCGCCTGGCCCCGCACGACGGGCAAAAGCCGCGCCTCTTGCAGCTGAAGGCGACCAGCTTGTCGTGGCCGCAGTCACCGCAGCGCAGCCGCAGGAAGCCGTGCGCCAGGATGCGGCAGTCGAGGAAGGCGTCGAACTCGGCCTTGATGAATCGCGGCAGGTCGGCGCCAACTGCCGACTCAGCCCGCTCGAAGAAAGTCGCGGCGTGCTGCTGCACCAGGCGGTACAGCGTGGTCTGCTCCGGTCGGTGGCGCTCGTAATGGACCGGGGCGCCGTCGGGCGTTCCGAGCGCAGCAACAGGCTGCGTACAGCTGGCTTGCACGTGGGGCTCAGGTCGAAACCGTGGTGCTTCACGGTCTCAAACCGAGCGGCACCCCGCCATTGCCCTGTCGAACGTCTTCTTGTTGGTGCCCACCTGAAGGTGTCAACGGCCTCTGCGGAGACTGCGCAACGATCGAAGGCGCGAAGTCAGGCTGCTCCGAAGCGGCAGGGGGGGCACGCGCTCGTGGCCTGCTGCCGGCAGTGAGCGCAAGGAATCTGAGGGCCTGCTGAGCGCCACAGGGCTGACGCTGTACCCGGTCGGTTCCGCTCGGTTCCGCCCGGTTCCGCTTGCGCCCGTTGTGGTGCCCTTTGGCCAGGCACATCGCGACGTGGGTGTGCCGGGCAGAGGATCGGCAAGCAGACCAGCGTCGCCTTGCACAGCGGGTCACATGAAGAAGTGGGGCGCCGATGAAGCTTGCCTTTACCCCGGGCCGCTCAATACGTCACCCGCGCCAGCCAGTGCTGGCGTGACGCCTCCAGCGCCTGGCCCAGCGTGCGGATGCCCTGCGCCTCGAGCAGCGGGACCATCTTCACGAACACCTCGGCGGTGACCAGCGCGTCGCCCAGCGCCGTGTGGCGGCCGAGCACGGGCACGCCCAGGCGCTCGGCGATGGCCTCCAGCCGGTGCGATTCCTGGTTCGGGTGCAGCACCGCCGACAGCAGCAGCGTGTCGAGCACCGGCTGCGTGAAGCGCACGCCGCTGGCCACTTCCTTGATCTGCAGGAAGCGCATGTCGAAAGCCGCGTTGTGCGCCACCAGCACGGTGTCAGAGGCGAAGGCGTGGAAGACCGGCAGCACGGTGGTGATGGTCGGCTGGCCCTGCACCATCGCCGGCTCGATGCCGTGGATCGCGCGCCCGGCGTCGGGGATCGGCCGCTGCGGATCGACCAGCTGCTCGAAGCACTGCTCGCGGCGCAGCTTGCCGGCGGCGATGCGGGTGGCGCCGATCTGCAGGATCTCGTCGCCGGCCGAGGGTTCGAGCCCGGTGGTCTCGGTGTCGAACACGGTGTAGGCCAGCTCGGCCAGCGGCATCGTGAGCAGCGCTTCGGCGCTGCCGTCGCCGGCCAGGGCACGGCTGGCGAAGAGGTCGAAGTCGTAGAACTCGGGCCGGCTGTCGTGGCGCAGCACCTGCTGCGCATCCAGCGCCGCGGCGTCGCCGGCCAGCGGCAACAGCAGGCGGATGAAGGCGCCGTGGCGCACGCGCTCGCGCTCGAACCAGAAGGCGCCGCCGTGGCGCTCGACGACATCGCGCAGGGTCAGCGCCAGCGTCTCGCCGCCGGCGCCGCTCATCGTCTCGGTCTCCCAGCCCACCACCGTCTCGGTGCTGAGGCCGGGGCCGATCCACATCAGGTCGAGCCGGGCCCGGCCGCCGTCGGGCTGCAGCCGCAGTTGCAGCAGCGGCACGCCGTGGTCTGCAACCAGCCGCCCGGCGAGGAAGGCCAGCGCCTGCACCAGCGAGAAGCTGTCCACGCGCAGCCACAGCGCCGGGTCGACATCCACCGCCTCGGTGCGGCAGCCGTGCTGCTGCTCGATGCGCCGCCGCACGGCGGCCACCAGGTCGGCGCCGAGCATGTCCTCCAGCGGCCAGCGTGTCTTCAGCGCCTGCGTGCCGGAATCCGCCGCCGCCTGCACACGCGCGGCCAGGCCGCGCACCTCGTCGCGGATGACCTCGTGAAAGCGCTGGCGCGTGGCAGCGTCCAGCGCGGGGTCGTCGAGCAGTTCGACCGCCGCCTGCAGCGTGCCCAGCGCGCCGCGGCTGCCTTCGGTCAGCGTGTGCAGCAGGCGGTCGCGCGCGCCGGCATCGGCCAGCTCACGCGTGATGTCGTCGAGCACCAGCACGAAGCCGTTCAGCGCTTGCCCGGGCGCCGCGCCGGGCTCGCGCACAGCGGCCAGCTGCACGCGCAGCAACTGGCCCCCGGGCGCGGCGGTGACGAACTGCGCCGAGGGCTGCGCGGCACCCCGCGCCAAACCCTGCTGTACCGCCTCCAGCGCGTGCGAGACCAGCCGGCGGTCGAGCAGCGCGTAGACCGAGCGGCCGAGCGCCAGCGCTTCGCTGCCGCCGATCTCACCGGCCCCGCTCGCATCCAGCGCGCGCAGTTGCTGCCGAGCGCGCGCGTTGAAGAGCAGCACGCGGCCGTCGAGGTTGCAGACGACCACGCTCTGCGTCAGCTCGGCCATCAGCGCCGCCAGCCGGCTGCGTTCTTGCTCGACGGCACGGCTGGCAGCGGCGACGCGCTCGTCGATCTCGCGCCGCAGCGCGTCGCGCTGGGCCAGCAGTCCGTTGACGGCGCCCGCCAGTGCGCGGCTGCCGGCGCTGCCGCGGTCGGCGGGCAGCGTGGCGCCGAACGTGGCCGCGGCGGTGGCCACCTGCAGCTGCTCGGCCAGCGCCGCCGGCGCCGCCGCAAACTGCAGCCAGGCCCGGCGCAGCAGCGCGCCGCCGGCCAGCGCCAGCACCAACAGCAGCATCACCACCAGCGCGATGCGCGGCTCGAGCAGCGCCGCCAGTTCAGCGCGCCCGGCCGGCTCCAGCGTGGCCCACAGCAGCGCGCCGACGCCGCCCGCGGCCAGTGCCAGCAGCGCAGCGGGCAGCAGCGCGGCGGCCAGCGCGCGGCGGTCGAGTCTCACGCCAGCAGCGCCTTCACGCGCTCGGCGAGTTCGCGCGTCGAGAAGGGCTTGGTGATGTAGGCGTCGGCCCCCAGGCCCAGGCCCTGCGCCAGATCGGTGTCGCGGCCCTTGGCCGTCAGCAGCACGATCTTCGTCGCCGCCAGCGACTCATCGGCGCGCACCGCCTGGCAGACCTCGAAGCCGCTCTTGCCCGGCATCATCACGTCCAGCAGCACCAGGTCGGGCCGTTCGCTGCGGATGAGCTGTAGCGCCTGCGGGCCGTCGCGCGCCACCAGCACCACGTAGCCCTCGCGCTTCATCAGGAACTCGAGCGAGATGACGATGTTCGGCTCATCGTCGGCGATCAGGACCTTCTTCGCGCTGTTCATGGCTCGGCCTCCTTCTCACGCGGGTTTGTCGTCGCAAGCTCAGTGTGTTGCGGCCGGCGGCGCCCAGGGCAGGTCGAAGCCGAAACAGGCGCCCTGCCCC
>JBBQOR010000322.1:0-3974 GCA_038331055.1 Burkholderiales bacterium | reverse complement strand
TGCCGCCGCTGGCACCGGCAGTGGCCAATGCGCTCTTCTTGCTCACCGGCCAGCGGCTGCGCTCGCTGCCGCTCAAACTCGTCTGATGCCAGGAACGATGCGATGCCCAGCCTGACGATCAACGGCCGCCCGACCGAGGTGAAAGCCGAGCCCGACACCCCCCTGCTGTGGGTGCTGCGCGGCGAACTGCAGATGACCGGCACCAAGTTCGGCTGCGGCATGGCGCTGTGCGGCGCCTGCACCGTGCACCTGGACGGCGAGCCGGTGCGCTCCTGTGTGACTCCACTGGCTGCAGTCGGCGCGCGTGAGGTGACCACCATCGAGGGCCTGCAGGGCGCGCAGGCCGAGGCGCTGCGCAAGGCCTGGGTCGCCGTCGATGTCTCGCAGTGCGGCTACTGCCAGAGCGGCCAGTTGATGAGCGCCTGTGCACTGCTGAAGAAGACGCCGCAGCCGAGCGACCCCGAGATCGACGCCGCGATGGCCGGCAACCTGTGCCGCTGCGGCACCTACCCGCGCGTGCGCGCGGCCATTCACGCGGCCGCGGCGGCCAGGTAGGCGCGCCCTGCTCAGGGCTTCGCGGGCGAGACGGGTTCGGCGTCGCCGCCGTCTTGCTGGTCCAGCCGCCAGCGGCGCATCGCCTCGCGCATCAGCGTCACCTGGCCGTGAAAGCGCATGCAGTTGTCGCATATCCACAGGTGCGTGCGCATCGACAGTCGCTCGAAGAACGACAAGGGGCGGTCCTCGCCCGCCAGCACGATGCGCGTGACTTCCCTGCAGCGGTGTTTCATGTGGTGGCCCGGCTCTGTTGGTCCGGTGTTGCAGCAAACCAGCCGAGCTGCAGGCACTCACGCAGGCGCAGCCTTGCGCGGTGCAGCAGCACCCACAGGTTGGTCGTGGAGATCGCCATTTCCTTGCAGATTTCTGCGCTGTCGAGCTCGAGCCACTCGCGCATCATGAAGACGCGGCCCTGCACTGGCGGCAGATGCTGAACGCAGGCCTCGAGCACCTCGAAGAACTGGCGCTGGCGCAGATGCTGCGCGGGGTCGCCCCAATCGGGCTGGGCGTCGCGCCAGCTGCCGTTGGCGCGGAACAGCAGCTCGTCGAGCTCGCTGCCGTCGTCGTCGTCGGACAACACGGTGGCCTCGCGCGCGTGGCGGCGCAACTGGTCGATCACCTTGTGCTTAAGGATGCCGACGAGCCAGGTCTTCAGCTGCGACAGCCCGCTGAAGGCCTGCGGCTTCTCCAGCGCGGCCAGCAGTGTGTCGGACACCGCATCCTCGGCCCAGGCTTCGTTGCGCAACTGCGTGCGCGCAAAGCGCAGCAACTGCGGCCGCAGGGCCTCGATCTGGTGGGCGAAAGGCACTTCGTCGAACATCCGGCGCAAGTGTACGCAGGCCCCGGGTTGCCCAGGAGTTTGCGCAGAACGCGGCGGTTAGAGTGCCGCCTCTTCCTCTTGCCGGGGCTTGCCCACGCTTGCCCGGCGCCGCCCACGTGATCGACCGTTTTGCCATCGCGCTGCTGCGCCGGCCGCTGAACGCGATGGCGGGCGCGCTGCGGCGCGCGGGCGCGGGTGCCGACGCGATCAGTCTGGCCGGCTTTGCCCTCGGCATCGCGGGCGCAGCGGCCATCGCGCTGCACTCGCCGGGCGCCGGGCTGCTGCTGATCCTGGCCAGCCGGCTGTGCGACGGCCTGGACGGCGCCGTGGCCCGGCTGGGCACCCCCACCGACCGCGGCGCCTTCCTGGACATCACGCTGGACTTTCTCTTTTATGCCAGCGTGCCACTGGCCTTCGCGCTGGCCGATCCGGCCGCCAATGCGCTGGCGGCGGCGGTGCTGCTGGCAGCCTTCATGGGTACCGGTTCGAGCTTTCTTGCCTTCGCCGTACTGGCGCAGCGGCGCGGCCTGACCAGCAGCGCCTATCCGCGCAAGGGCCTGTTCTACCTGGGTGGGCTCAGCGAGGCCGGCGAGACGCTGGCCTGCTTCATCTTGATGTGCCTGTGGCCGCAGCACTTCGCGCTATGGGCCTACGGGTTCGCCGTGCTGTGCGGGCTGACGATCATCGGCCGCCTGTGGGCCGGCTGGCGCTTGCTCGCGGACTGATCGCCCGGTCGCTCAAGACGGACGGAAGGTGATGACCAGCGTGCCGGGCACGCGGCCGTCGGTGTCGCGCGGCAGCGTGGCGGTGCGGTCGATGGCGCGCAGCACCGCGTCGTCCCAGGTGGCGTTGCCGCTGCTGCGCACGATGCGCCGCGCCAGGATGCTGCCGTTGGGGGCCGCGCGCACTTCGACATCGGCTGCCAGCGTGGCAGGCAGCACCTCTGTGAGCACGATGTTGGGCTTGATCTGGGCAATCAGCCGGCCGGCGTAGCCTGCTGACGGCGCGGCTTCCTGGGCCGCGGCGCCCGCGGGCGCGCTGCCACTGCCAGCGGCGTCCACCTGCGCCAGCATGCGCTTGAGGTTGTCCTCGCGCTGCTTGGCCAGCCGTGCCTCTTCGGCCACGCGCGCGGCCTGTTCGGCGGCGGCGCGCTGGCGCTGGCGGGCCTGTTCGCTGTCACGTTCGGCCTTCTGCGCACGCTCGCGGTCGGCCATCACTCGGGCCTGGTTGTCGCGTGCTGCCTTCTCTCTCTCGGCCTGCGCACGCTGGGCCTTCTCTCGCGCAGCGCGTTCGACCGCGATCTGCGCGTCACGTTCGGCGATTGCGGGCGGCGCGGCGGGGGCCGGCGAGGGCGCCGGCGCAGGTGGCGGTGGCGGTGGCGGAGGCGCTGGCGTGGGCGTGGGCGTGGGCGCGGGCGTGGGATTGGGGGTGGTTGGCAGGGGAGCAGGCGGCGGTGCGGCGCTGCGCGGCAGCGCAGCCCAGAGTTCGGCACTCACCACCGCGGGCGTCTGGGTGCGCCAGTCCACCGCGCCGGCCAGCGCCGCCACCAGTGCGGCGTGCGCCAGCAGCGCCAGCAGCGCACCGGGTGCCAACCCGCCGGGCGGGCGCGGCAGCAGGTCGTCGTGGCCGGCTGCGGCCGCGCTCACTTCAGCCGCCCTGCTTCACCGACAGACCGACGCGCCGCGTGCCGGCCCGCTGCAACGTGTCGATCACCCGCACCACGCTCTCGTAGCGCACGTTGCGGTCGGCGCTGATGACCACCGGCATGTCGGCGTTGCCGCCCTGGGCCTGGCGCACGCGCGCGGCCAGTTGCGCCAGCGTCACGGGGGTGCCTTCGCCAGCGTCGCTGCGCAGCCGCAGCCGCTCGTCGGCGCCGACCACCACCTCCACCACCTTGTCGGCGCGCTGCTGTGCCTTGCCCACGCTGGGCAGGTCGACCACGCCGGTGGTGATCAGCGGCGCGCTGACCATGAAGATGATCAGCAGCACCAGCATGACGTCGATGAACGGCACCATGTTGATCTCGTTCATCGAGCGGCGCCGGCGTGCGCCGCCGCGGCCGGCCAGACTGGGCATCTCAGCGCTGCGGCGCGGCGCCGGCCGGAACGCCGACGTTGCGCTGCAGGATGTTGGTGAACTCCTCCATGAAGCTCTCCAGCTGGATCGCGATGCGGTCGATGTCGCGCGCGAAGCGGTTGTAGGCGATCACCGCCGGGATGGCGGCAAACAGGCCGATCGCGGTGGCAACCAACGCTTCGGCGATGCCGGGGGCGACCGACTGCAGAGTCACCTGCTGCAGGTTCGACAGGCCGATGAACGCATGCATGATTCCCCAGACGGTGCCGAACAGGCCGACATAGGGCGAGACCGAGCCCACCGAGGCGAGGAACGAGAGGTTCGACTCGATCGTGTCGAGCTCGCGCTGGAAGCTGGCGCGCATCGCCAGGCGGGCGCCGTCGAGCAGGGCGCCGGTGTCGGCGACGCGCTTCTCGCGCAGCTTGAAGAACTCGCGCATGCCCGAGGCGAAGATCCGTTCCATCGCCGAGCGCGGGGCCTGCTTGGTGGCGTCGGAGAACAGGTCGTTGAGGTTGCGGCCGGC
>JBBQOR010000321.1:0-3985 GCA_038331055.1 Burkholderiales bacterium | reverse complement strand
AAGCGGCTCACGGGGCAGTTGCCGCTGGGCCTCAAGCAGCGCCTGGCGCTGGGCTGCGCGGTGCTGCACGAGCCGGAGATTCTTTTCCTCGACGAGCCCACCTCGGGCGTGGACCCCCTCTCGCGCCGCCGCTTCTGGGATCTCATCGATGCGCTCACGCAGCACGGCACCACCGTCTTCGTCAGCACGCACTATATGGAGGAAGCCGAGTACTGCCACCGCCTGGCGCTGATGAACCGCGGCGCATTGGTGGCGCTGGATACGCCGCAGCGCCTGCGCGCCGGCGTGCGCGAGCCGCTGCTGGAACTGCACACCAGCGACGGGCCGCGCGCCGTGGAAGCGCTAAAAGATTTGCCACAGGTGGTGGAGGCGGCGATGTTCGGGCGCAGCGTGCACGTGGCGCTGCGCCAGCTCGAAGGCGCGCTTGAGGCCATCACCGCGCGCTTGACCGAGCGCGGCCTCGCCTTGCAAGCGGCCAAGACGATCGAGCCCTCGCTCGAAGACGCCTTCGTTTCCCTGGTGCGCGCCGCCGGCGGCGCGCCAACCGGCTGATCGCCATGAACTTCTGGCGCCTGTGGGCGATGGCACGCAAGGAGGTGATCCAGTTGCGGCGTGATACGCGCAGCCTGGTGCTGGCCTTCTTGCTGCCGCTGCTGCTGCTGCTGCTGTTCGGCTATGCGATCAGTTTTGACGTGCGCAATGTGCGCACCGCCTTGCTCGACCAGGACAACTCGGCGCAATCGCGCCAGTTGATCGACGCCTTCAGCGCCTCGGGCTACTTTGAGTTCAGCACCCCGATCGCGCGCACCAGCGAGATCGGCCCGCTGCTCGACCACGGCAAGGTGCAGCTCGTGCTCGTCATCCCACCCGATTTCGGCCGCAAGCTGGGCGGCGGCCAGACGGCGCAGGTACAGGCCGTGGTGGACGGCTCGGACGCCAACAGCGCCACCATCGTGCTGGCCTATACACGCGCCATCGCGCAAGCGTTTTCGCTCAAGGCGCAGCTTGACGGGCGCATCGTGCAGCGGCCCATCAGCGCCGACAGCCGCGTTTGGTACAACGAAGAACTCAGCTCGCGCAACATGATCGTGCCGGGTCTGATCGCGGTGATCATGATGATTGTCGCGGCGATGCTGACCTCGCTGACGATCGCGCGCGAGTGGGAACGCGGCACCATGGAGCAGCTCGCCGCCACGCCGGTGACACGCAGCGAGGTGGTGCTGGGCAAGCTGCTGCCCTATATCGTCATCGGCCTGGCCGACGTGGTGATGTGTGCGGTGCTCGGCGTGTGGCTGTTCGGCGTGCCCTTGCACGGCTCGGTGCTGCTGCTGATGGCCTTGTCGACCGCGTTCCTCATCGGCGCACTCGGCCTGGGCATCTTCATCTCGGCGGTGGCGCGCTCGCAATTGCTGGCGACTCAGTTGGCGATGATCCTGACCTTTCTGCCGGCCTTCCTGCTCTCGGGCTTCATGTATTCGGTCGACGTCATGCCCAAGGCGCTGCAGCTCGTGACCTATCTGGTGCCGGCGCGCTATTTTCTCGTCGTCACGCGTGGCATCTTCTTGAAGGGCGTGGGGGTCGACGTGCTGCGCGTGCAGGGGCTGCTGATGATAGGCTTTGCCGTCATCGGGCTGGCGCTGGCGATCTTCGTGTTCCGCAAGGAGATCCGCTGATGTGGCGCGACTCGCTGCAACGCATCTGGGAAATCCTGCGCAAGGAGTTCCTGCAGATATCGCGCGACCCGCGGCTGGCGCGGCTGATCTTCATCGCCCCGGTGATCCAGCTCGTGATCTTCGGCTACGCCGTGTCCACCGATATTCGCGACACCCCGAGCTTCGTCGTCGACCAGGACCACACGCAAGTCTCGCGCGAGCTGATCGAGGCTTTCACCGCATCGGGCTATTTCAGCGTGGTCGGCAGCTCAGCCCGGCCGGCCGATCTGGTGAGCGCGCTGCAGCATGGCGACGCCATCGTCGGCATCACGGTGCCGGTGGGTTTTGCCGCCGCGCTGGCCAGCGGCAGCGGCGCGCGCGTGCAGGTGCTGCTCGACGGCACCAACTCCAACACCGCCACGGTGGCGCTCGGTTATGCCGAGCGCATCGTGCAGAGTTTCGGCACACGGCATGCGGGCGGCATGTCGCTCGCGCTGGAGTTGAGCGAGCGCGCCTGGTTCAACCCCGACCTGAAGAGCCGCGACTACAACGTGCCCGCGGTGATGGGCTCGATCATCCTGCTGGTGTGCCTGCTGCTCACCTCGCTGGCGGTGGTGCGCGAGCGCGAGATCGGCACGCTGGAGCAACTGATGGTCACGCCGCTGAGCGCCTTTGAGCTGATCGCCGGCAAGACGATCCCGTTTGCCATCATCGGGCTGATCGATCTGCTGGTGGTCACCGCCGTGGCGCTGCTGTGGTTCAAGGTGCCGTTTGTCGGCAATTTCTTCACGCTGCTGGCGGCCAGCGTGCTGTACCTGCTGTCGGGCCTGGGCTTGGGCCTGCTCATCTCGACCATCTCGAAGACACAGCAGGAGGCCTTCATGACGAGCTTTCTCGTCTTCATGCCGACGATCCTGCTCTCGGGCTTCATGTTTCCAGTGAGCAGCATGCCGCAGGTCTTCCAGTGGCTCACGCTGATCAACCCGACGCGCCATTACCTTGAGATCGTGCGCGGCATCTTTCTGAAGGGCGTGGGCTTCGAGGCGATGTGGATGCAGTTTCTCGCGCTCGCGGTGCTGGGCAGCCTGCTGCTCGGCTTTGCCGGCGGGCGCTTCAAGAAGACCGCAGTCTAGCGGTGACTCTTGTCGAGAGTGCGCCGATGTTGAACCGAAACCACGAAGGAGCAGGCCGATGAAAGTCACCTTCCTCGGTGCGGCCCGCGAAGTGACGGGTTCGTGCTATTTGTTCGAGACCGGGCACGCGCGCTTTCTGGTCGACTGCGGCATGCACCAGGGCGGGCGCGAGGCACCGGCACGCAACCACCAGCCCTTCGGGTTCGATCCGCGCACGCTCGACTTCGTGCTGCTCACGCATGCGCATATCGACCACAGCGGCCTGCTGCCCAAGCTCATGCGCGAGGGCTTCAGCGGCCCGATCCACACGACGGTCGCCACGGCCGATCTGCTCGGCGTGATGCTGCCCGATGCCGGCCATATCCAGGAGGTGGACGCCGAGCGCGCTGCGCGCCGCCACAAGCCGGCCAATGGCGGGTCTGCCGCAACGCCGCTGTATACGGTGCGGGACGCGCAGGAAAGCCTGAAGCTGCTGCGCCCCGTGCCCTACGACAAGCGCGTGGAGCTGCAGGCCGGCGTGGCCTGCCGCTTTCGCGATGCCGGCCACATCCTCGGATCGGCCATCATCGAACTCTGGATCGCGCAAAACGGGGGGACGGTCAAGATCGTCATGTCGGGCGACCTGGGACAGCCGGGCCGGGCCATTCTGCGCGACCCGGCGACCATTGATGAAGCGGATGTGCTGTTCATCGAATCGACCTACGGCGATCGCCTGCACAAGGCGATGCCCGCAACGCTGGACGAGCTCGTCGAGGTGATCGACAAGACGCTGCGCCACGGCAACGTGATCGTGCCGGCATTTGCCGTCGGGCGCACGCAAGAACTCCTCTACCACCTGCACCGGCTGACGCGGCAGGGGCGGCTGAACGACCTGCACGTCTTCGTCGATTCGCCGATGGCCACGGCCGCCACCGCAATCACGCAACGGCATCTGGCACTGTTCGACGACGAGGCGCGCAAACTCGCCGACTGGCACGACGCCGGCCTGGGCCAGCCAGAGTTGCGCTTTACCGGCAGCGTGGAGGAGTCGATCGCGCTGAATCGCGTGCGCTCGGGCGCCATCGTGATCTCAGCGAGCGGCATGTGCAACGCCGGCCGCATCAAGCATCACCTGCGCCACAACCTCCCCCGACGCGAGTGCGCGGTGCTGATCACGGGCTTCCAGGCGCAGGGCACGCTGGGACGGCGGCTGGTCGAAGG
>JBBQOR010000320.1:0-3994 GCA_038331055.1 Burkholderiales bacterium | reverse complement strand
CTGATGGAGGCGCTGAAGACGCCGGCCTTCTACGTCGGCGCGCTCGGTTCGCGGCGCAACAACGACGCGCGCCGCCAGCGCCTGCGCGAATTCGACGTCAGCGCCACCGAGGTGGCCGCGCTGCGTGGCCCGGTGGGGCTGAACCTGGGCGGGCGCACGCCGCCGGAGATCGCGCTCTCGATCGTCGCCGAGATGACCGCCATCCGCCGCGGCGTGCCGCTGGACGGGACGCTGGCCGACTGGAGCGGCTCGCTCACCGCCTGCCGGGTGGCGGCGACGCCCTGAGCACGGCGACCCCCCATCCCCAACCTCATCGAGCACTTCCCTTGACCCCGGCACTCGACATCGTCGGCCTCTGCGGCAGCCTGCGCGCCGCGTCGCTCAACCGCATGGCGCTGAACCTGGCCGGCGCCAGCATGCCTGCGGGCATGCAGCTCGAGGTGCTCGACTGGCGCGGCTTGCCGCTCTTCGACGGCGACGTGATGGCGCAGGGCGTGCCCGCGGCCGTGACCGCGCTGACCGAACGCATCCGCCGCGCCGACGCGGTGCTGATCGCCACGCCCGAGTACAACTTCTCGCTGCCCGGCGGGCTGAAGAACCTGATCGACTGGATCAGCCGAGACGCCACGCAGCCTTTCGCGCTGAAGCCGGTGGCGATCCTCAGCGCCTCGCCCGGGCCGCTGGGCGGCGCGCGCGTGCAGTACGACCTGCGCCGCGTGATGCTGTTCCTCAACGCGATGGTGCTGGCCAAACCCGAGGTCTTCATCGGCAGCGCGGCGGGCAAGTTCGATGCCGCCAGCGGCGAGTGCACCGACGAGGCGACGCGCAAGTTCATCAGTGCGCAGATGCTGGCCTTCGAGGGCTGGATCGCCGGCGTCAGGCGCCTGCGCGGTTAGCGCAGGTCGGCGCGGTCCGGCAGTTCGTTCGGGTTGGTCTCGCCGGGGGCCAGCGCAAAGTGCTGCGCAAGCGTGGCATCCACGGCGTCGATCGCCTCGGCCAGACCCGCCTCGAAGCGGCCGGCGCGGAAGGCCTCGCGCATGCCGCCGATCAGCTGATCCCAATGCGCCTGCGGCACCCGGCGCACCACGCCGCGGTCGGCCACGATCTCGATTGCGCGCTCGGCCAGCAGAAGGTAGATCAGCACGCCGTTGTTGGCCTCGGTGTCCCACACGCGCAGCTTGCCGAACATCGTCACCGCGCGCTCACGCGTCGTCGCGCCGCGCCACAGGTAGGACAGCGGCAGCCCGGCCTCCACACACAGCCGGATCTCGCCGCTGTGCCGGTGTTCGCTGCCGGCCACGCGCTGCTCGAGCCGCGCCAGCGCCGCGTCGTCCAGCGCGCGCCGGGTGTCGGTCTCGTCCATCCAACGATGTCTGAGGATGCGTGCCAGTCGGTTCATCTACCAGCCCCCCGACGCACCGCCGCCGCCGAAATTGCCGCCGCCGCCGGACGAGAAGCCCCCGCCGCCGAAGCCGCCGCCGCCCCCGCCGAAGCCGCCACCGCCGCCGCTCCAGCCACCGATGTGCGGCAGGCTGCCGCGCCCGCGCGTGGCGCCGCGCAGCGCGCTGCCCACGCCGAACAGGCCCACCAGCACCAGCGCCACCACGCCGGCGCCCGCGGCCATCAGCAGGCTGGCGGTCAACCACCAGCCGATGCCGCCGGCCGCACCAGCGGTGACGAGCGAGCCCAGCTTGCGACCGAAGACCCGGGTCAGCACGGTGCCGATGATCGGCACCGCGACCAGGAAGAACATGCCCAGTTCGTCGAGCTGAAAGCCGGGCCGGGCCTGCTTGCGCGCGGCCGGCGCAGGCAGCGCCTCACCCTTGATGCGCGCCATCAGCTGCGTCAACCCGGCGTCGATGCCGCCGGCGTAGTCGTCGGTGCGGAAGGCCGGTCGCATCGCGTTGTCGATCACCTGCCGGGCGGCCAGGTCGGGCACTGCGCCTTCGAGTGCCTTGGCCACTTCGATGCGCACCCGTCGGTCGCCCTTGGCAACCACGACCAGCAGGCCGTCGCCCACCTCGCGGCGGCCGATCTTCCACGCCTCGGCCACCCGCTGGGCGTAGGCGCTGATGTCTTCGGGCAAGGTACTGGCCACCATCAGCACGACGATCTGCGGCCCCGCTTCCGCCTCGAAGGCGGCCAGCCGCGTCTCCAGGGCCTGCAACTTCGCGGCATCGAGCGTGCCGGTCTGATCGATCACGCGCGCGCTCAACGCGGGCACCGGCAGCACGTCTTGTGCGTGCGCGGCCAGCCCGGCCAGCATCAGCGCCAGCCAGGCCAGCAGAGACAGCGTGCGGCGCATCGGGTGCAGCATCATCTGCCGCGCGCAGGCATCACTTCGGCGCCGGCTTGTCGAAGTTGACGGCCGGCGGGGCCGAGATCTGCGCCTCGTTGGCGACGGTGAAGCTGGGCTTGACGGCGTAGCCGAAGATCATCGCCGTCAGGTTGTTCGGGAAGCTGCGCGTCAGCACGTTGTATTCCTGCACGGTCTTGATGTAGCGGTTGCGCGCCACGGTGATGCGGTTCTCGGTGCCTTCGAGCTGCACCCGCAGGTCCTGGAAGCCCTGGTTGGCCTTCAGGTTGGGGTAGTTCTCGGTTACCACCAGCAGGCGCGACAGCGCGCCCGACAGCTCGCCCTGCGCCTGCTGGAACTTGCTGAAGGCCTCGGGGTTGTTCAGCGTCTCGGGCGTGACCTGGATCGAGGTGGCTTTGGCGCGCGCCTCGATCACCCGGGTCAGCGTCTCCTGCTCGAAGTTGGCCTCGCCCTTGACGGTGGCGACGATGTTGGGGATCAGGTCGGCGCGCCGCTGGTACTGGTTGAGCACCTCGGACCAGGCCGACTTGGTCTGCTCGTCCAGCCGCTGGAAGTCGTTGTAGCCGCAGCCGCTGAGCGCCAAGACCGCGCCCAGCGCAGCCAGCCAGGTCAGAAACTTCTTCATGAGACGGATCCTCCTCCAAGGGGGCGGTGATGGTACGCCCCGACCCAAGATGGGGGCCGGCGCGCTGCCGTCAAGGGGGCTGCAGCGCGCCCCCGATAATCCGCGCCATGCCTCAAACCCTGCTCAACGACACCTTCTTGCGCGCCTGCCTGCGCCAGCCCACTGACTACACGCCCGTCTGGCTGATGCGCCAGGCGGGCCGCTACCTGCCGGAGTACTGCGCCACGCGGGCCCGGGCCGGGAGCTTCATGGGCCTGGCCACCAGCCCCGACTACGCGACGGAGGTGACGCTGCAGCCGCTCGACCGCTACCCGCTGCTCGACGCCGCGATCCTGTTCTCCGACATCCTCACGGTGCCCGACGCAATGGGCCTCGGCCTGAGCTTCGCCGCCGGCGAGGGCCCGCGCTTCGCGAAGACGGTGCGCGACGAGGCCGCCGTCGCCGAGCTGCAGGTGCCGCCGCTCGAGCGTCTGCGCTATGTGTTCGACGCCGTCACGTCGATCCGCCGCGCGCTCGACGGCCGCGTGCCATTGATCGGCTTCTCGGGCAGCCCGTGGACGCTCGCCTGCTACATGGTCGAAGGCGCGGGCTCCGACGACTACCGCCACGTCAAGACGCTGATGTATGCGCGGCCCGACCTGATGCACCGCATCCTGGCGATCAATGCCGACGCCGTGGCCGCCTACCTCAATGCACAGATCGAGGCCGGCGCGCAGGCCGTGATGCTGTTCGACAGCTGGGGTGGCGTGTTGGCGCACCGCGCTTTTCAGGACTTCAGCTTGGCTTACACCCAGCGGGTGATGAACAAGCTCCAGCGCGAGCGCGATGGCCAGAAGATCCCGGCCATCGTCTTCACCAAAGGCGGCGGGCTGTGGCTGGAGCAGATCGCCGCCACCGGCGCCGACGTGGTCGGACTGGACTGGACTTGCGACCTGGGTGCGGCGCGGCGACGTGTCGACGACAGCGTCGCACTGCAGGGCAACTTCGACCCGATGGCGCTGTTTGCGCCGCCCGAGGCGATAGCGGCCGAGGCGCGTGCGGTGCTCGACAGT
>JBBQOR010000319.1:0-4005 GCA_038331055.1 Burkholderiales bacterium | reverse complement strand
GCGGCGTCGACCATCTGGCTCACGCTCTGCGCCCGCAGAGGCAGGTGGTGGTCCGGGCAGAAGGGCGTTCCGGCGCGCGCGTAGAGCAGGCGCAGGTAATCGTGGATCTCGGTGATGGTGCCCACGGTCGAGCGCGGGTTGTGGCTGGTCGCCTTCTGCTCGTTGCTGATGGCCGGCGACAGGCCCTCGATGACGTCCACATCGGGCTTGTCCATCAGCTGCAGAAACTGCCGCGCGTAGGCCGACAGGCTCTCGACGTAGCGGCGCTGGCCCTCGGCGTACAGCGTGTCGAAGGCCAGGCTCGACTTGCCCGATCCGGACAGCCCGGTGATCACCACCAGCGCGTGCTTGGGGATGTCGAGGTCGATGTTCTTCAGGTTGTGCGTGCGAGCGCCGCGGATGCGCAGCATCGGCGGCTCGAGGGACAACGGGGCAGTTTTGGGCATGTCGCGCGGCAAACCGGTCAGTTTAGCGGGCCCCCGCGATGCGGGCTTGCCTCTGTGGTGCGCGGCCCTGTTATGCAGAACAGGCCGTTGCCGCCGCCCGGCGCGCAGCGCAGGACGTGCAGCCGGGCACAGCGCCGACGAGGCGGTGCGCATCGCCACGTCGCTGTGGTCAGCAGACGTGAGGCGCAAACGGCGCTGCCGCGCCATGCCCCGGATGCTGTGGCCACGGCTGGGTGGCTTCGACGAGGTGCCGGGCTCGGGCACGGCGGTGATGCTCAAGGTGCCGTTGCTGAACGACGCGCGCCAGTCGGCTGGCACGGCCGCGTCATGGCCTTCATGGTGCGGCACCAGAACCCGGTTCAGACCGCAGCCAGGCGCATGGGCACGCGGGTCGAAGCCGGGTGGTCACTTGCCGGTCAGCGTCAATGGCGAGTTGCTGCCGTGCCGTGTCGACCGGTATGGGTCGGCGGCACTGCGCGCGTTCGGCTGGGTCGACACGCCGGCCAGCTCCTGGCGAGTGGGCACGTTCGACGCAGGACACCGCGGCGCGCAGGGCAACCGCGCCGCCAGGCGGTTGCCGGCGCTGGCGTCCTGCCCCCTGCGGCTACCACTCCAGCGGCGGCAGCTCGTGGAAGACGCGGCGCGTGCCGGCAACCCACTGGCTCTTCAGCGACTCGAAGTAAGGGTCGCCCACATCGAAGCGGCGCTTCATGTTCACGCTCAGGGTGCCGCTCGCATAGCACAGCAGATCGATCGGCATGCCCACCGAAAGGTTGCTCAGCATCGTCGAGTCGAAAGAGACGAGCACGCACTTGGTCGCGTCTTCCAGGGTCGCGCTGGGCGTCACCGCGAGATCGAGGATCGGCTTGCCGTATTTGGCCTCACCCGTCTGCAGGAACGTCGTCTGACTGCCCGTCTCGATGAAGTTGCCTTCGGCGTAGATGCGGAACAACCGCATCTCCTCGCTGCCGATCTGCCCGCCGAGGATGAACGAGGCATTGAACTTGAGCCCACCACCTTCGAGGAAGGGGCCGTCGCGGCGCTCGATGTCGCGCATGGCGTCGGCGACCAGGTTCGCCACATCGAACATCGACGTCACCGACCAGATGTGCGGTGCACCGGCAGCCGCGCGTTGGCGCAGGACGCTGATCACCGCCTGCGTCGCGGCGAGGCCGCCGGAGCTGAGCAGCACCAGCACCCGGTCGCCGGCGCGCTCGAAGACGGTCATCTTGCAGAACTTGGCGTAGTTGTCGACGCCCGCATGGGTGCGCGAATCGCTGGCGAATATCAGCCCTTCATCGAGCTTGACGCCCACGCAGTAGGTCATCGCACCCGCAGCCTTCAGCCTGCCGCGACCACATCGGCCCAGACGCGGAAGCTTTCCAGCTGGTTGGGGCCGAAGGTGCTCGACAGCGCGACATCGCAGGCATCGCGGCCGCGGGCGATCAGCACGCGGCCGACCCGCGGCACGTTGTTGCGCGCGTCGAAGGTGTACCAGCGGTCGCCCAGATAGGCCTCGAACCAGCCCGCGAAATCCATCGGCCCGTAAGGTGGCGGGGTGCCGTAGTCGCCGAGGTAGCCGGTGCAGTAGCGGGCCGGGATGTTCATGCAGCGGCACAGCGCGATCGCCAGGTGCGCGTAATCGCGGCACACGCCGTGGCCTTCGTTGTAGGCCTCCCAGGCGGTGCGCGTTCGGCGCGCATGCTGGTAGCCGAACTGGATGTGCTGGTGCACGAAATCGCAGATCGCCTGCACGCGGCCCCAGCCTGTGGGGCCGGAGCCGAATCGCTGCCAGGCGATCTCGGAGAGCTGGTCGGTCTCGCAATAGCGGCTGCCGAGCAGGTAGACCAGGGTCGACTCCGGCAACACCTCGACCGGCGTCTGGCCGACCCAGGGAGCGACGATGTCGAGCGCGCCGCTGTCGTTGACGAGCGCGTCGGTGCTGAGCGAGAAGCGGCCCGCCGGCGCGACGAGGCGGCTGCACCAGTTGCCGAACAGGTCGCGGTAAGCGTTGACCGGCACCGAGGGGTTCGTCACCAGATGGTCCGGCCGCACCAGGTCGGACGCACGAGAGTAGTGGATGCTCAACTGCAGGATCATCGGCGTCGGTTGCAGACACTGATGAACCATCTCGAATCCGACGCGGAACTGCATGGTCATCCTTTGCCAAAACGATGAGGATGCCTGATCCTGGCTCGGCTTTCCGTTCGAATGCGTACAGACGAAGCGTCGTCGGCAGCAACTGCGTACACCGCCCATGTCCATCGGCTCCGACAGGTGGCTGACCGAGTGAGTACACCGAGGCAAACTGAGTCATGAAAATCACGAAACCTGTTCCCGGCCCATGCACTTTCGGCGGCACTTTCGGCGGCGCCTGCGGCGAAACTTGCGGCGGCGCTGCGGCTCGTGTCGAGCCAGGTCGCCGGTTCGCCGTGCCTTCCGTGCGCGCGGTGCTGGCCGTGGCGCTGCTTTGGCTGCCGATGCAAGCGCCGATCGCGGCAACGCCGCCGCTGCTCGCGCCGCTGGACGGCGGCGGTGCGCAGGCGGCGGTGCCATGGCGCACGGTGGCCCTGCCCGGCGACACCGTGCCGGCGACGCGTTTCTCGCTCGTCGAACTGGAGGGCAGGCGCGTGCTGCGCGTCGAGTCGGCCGGCGGCTACGCCAACCTGGTGCATCCGCTCGACGGCGCGGCTGCCGGCGCCACGACGCTGCAGTGGCGCTGGCGGCTGGACCAGCCGCTGGCGCGCGCCGACCTGCGCCAGCGCGAAGGCGACGACGCGGCGATGAAGGTCTGCGTGCTGTTCGACCTGCCGCTGGCAAGCGTGCCCTTTGTCGAGCGGCAATTGCTGCGGCTGGCGCGCTCGCGCAGCGCCGAGCCGCTGCCTTCGGCCACGCTGTGTTACGTCTGGGACACGTCGCTGCCCACCGGCTCGCTGCTGCCCAACGCTTACACGCGGCGGCTGCGCTGGCTGGTGCTGCGTGGCAGCGGCGAGCCACTGGCCGCCTGGCGCGACGAGCGCCGCGACCTGCGTGCCGACTTCCTGCGCGCCTTCGGCGACGAAGCCCGGCAGATACCGCCGATCAGCGCCGTGGCGGTCGGCGCCGACGCCGACAACACCGGCGGCCAGGCGCTGGGCTACGTGGATGCGCTGGAACTGCGGCGCTGACCTGTCGACGACGCACTGCGACAGCCGCCAAACCGGCCGAAATCAGGATCAGGCTGGCCCGCCCGGCACGTCCACGAAGAGCCGGGCCGTGTGGCCGAAGTTGGCGTACGCCGTGCCCGGGGTATCGGTCCATGGGGAAGCATCTGAACGGCAGGCTCAGGCCCGCCCCGGGGCGCAACGCCCCGATCAAGGCCGCAGCAGCAGGTTCACCAGCGGCGTGTCTGCCCGGTCGCGGTAGACACCGAAGTCAGCGTCGATGCTGAGGATGTGGCCGATCTTCAACCGCGCCGCGGCTTCTGCGATGGATGTATCAGCCAGGTCGAAGGGCAGGCTGGCAAAGCGCCCGCTGATGGCCAGCACATCCACGAGGCTGCGCTCACCAGGGCTGTCCA
>JBBQOR010000318.1:0-4008 GCA_038331055.1 Burkholderiales bacterium | reverse complement strand
GCGGCTCGACGTCCTGCGCGCCCAGCGCGCGGCGCGGCGCGACTCGATCGGCCGGGTGTCGCTGGAGGTCGACGCCGGCTCGCGCAGCGGCAAGATCGTGGCGGAGCTGGAGGGCGTGAGCAAGTCTTTCGGCGACAAGCTGGTGGTGAAGGACTTCACCGCCACCATCCTGCGTGGCGACAAGGTCGGCATTCTCGGCGCCAACGGCGCCGGCAAGACCACGCTGCTCAAGCTCATCCTCGGCGCGCTGCCGCCCGACCGCGGCACGGTGCGCATAGGCTCGAACCTGCAGGTCGCCTACTTCGACCAGATGCGCGAGGCACTCAACCTGGAGGCCACGCTCGCCGACACCATCAGCCCCGGCAGCGAATGGGTCGAGATCGCCGGGCAGCGCAAGCACGTGATGAGCTACCTGAGCGACTTCCTGTTCTCGCCCGAGCGTGCCAACTCGCCCGTGCGCACCTTGTCCGGCGGCGAGCGAAACCGCGTCCTGCTGGCGCGCCTGTTCGCGCTGCCAGCCAACGTGCTGGTGCTCGACGAGCCCACCAACGACCTCGACATCGACACGCTCGAGTTGCTGGAAGAGCTGCTGCAGACTTACGAGGGCACGGTGTTCCTGGTCAGCCACGACCGGCGCTTCCTGGACAACGTGGTCACCAGCTGCATCGCATGGGAAGGCGACCCGGCCTTCGGCGGCCGCCCCGGGCTGTGGCGCGAGTACGAAGGCGGCTACACCGACTGGAAGCGCCAGCGGGCGCGTGCGGCGGTGGCGCTACCGGCGGCCCCGGGAACGTCTGCCGCAACGTCTGCCGCAACGGCTGCCGCAACGGCTGCCGCAACGTCGGCGCCACGCAAGCAGTCTTCGCCGCCCAAGCTGAGCTTCAAGGAGCAGCGTGAGCTTGCGGCCCTGCCGGCACGCATCGAAGCGCTGGAAGCCGAGCAGAAGACGCTGGCCGACGCGCTGGCCGACACCACGCTGTACACGCGCCAGGCACAGCGCGCGGCCACCATGGCAGCACGGCACGCGGCGATCGACGCTGAACTGGGCACCGCGCTCGAGCGCTGGGAACTGCTGGCCTCGCGCTGAGTTTCAGATTGAGCGCGGCCGCTCAGGCCACCGGGACCGGGCGCAAGACGTCGTCGTGCCCGGTCGGGTCGAACAGCCGCTCGACCAGCGCCTGCCGGTGCGCCAGCACCGCGCGCTGGTTGATCGAGCCCTTGTCGGTGACCTCGCCGCGGTCGATCGCCGGTGGCTCGGCCATCACCAGCAGACGCGCCGGCCGGTTGGCACTGCCGGTGCCGCTGCGCCACAGGCGATCGAGCAGCGTCTGGAAGAAGGCGCGCACGGCCGGCTGGGCCAGCACCTGCGCGGCGTCCATGCGGGCCGGCAGCTCGAACTGCCGACGCGCGTCGTCCGGGCGCGGAAAGATCAGCAGGCCGATCTGGTCGCGGTTGATGCCGGCCACCACCGCGTCCTGCACCAGCGGGTGGCCCTCGGCGATCACCTTGGCGCGCAAGGGGCCCACGCTGACGAAGGTGCCGGTCGCGAGCTTGAAGTCCTCGGCGATGCGGCCGTCGAACATCAGCCCGGCGCTCGCATCAGCCGGGTCGAGCAGCGTCACCGCGTCGCCGGTGCGGTAGAAGCCCTCGTCGTCGAAGGCCGCCGCCGTTTCCTCGGGCGCGCGCCAGTAGCCGGGCATCACGTTGGGCCCGCGAAAGCGGATCTCGGTCTTGCCGCTGCCGTCGGCGTCGGGCACCAGCTTGACCTCCACCGCCGGCATCGGGCGGCCGACGTGGCCCGAGCGCACTTGGGTGCCCAGCGCAAAGGTGCAGGCCGGCGCGGTCTCGGTCATGCCCAGGCCGCTGAACATGCAGATGCGTTCGCCGACCGTGGCCTCGGCCTGCCGGTCAAGCTGGTCCCACACCGCCTGCGACAGCCCGGCGCCGGCGACCATGAAGGCCTGCACGCGCGAGAACAGGCGCTCGCGCAGGGCGGCGTCGCCCTCCATCGCGCGGGCGATCTCCTCGAAGCCCTTGGGCACGTTGAAGTAGATCGTCGGCGCGATCTCGCGCAGGTTGCGCAGCGTCGCCGCGATGCCCTTGGGCGTGGGCTTGCCTTCGTCCAGGTACAGCGTGCCGCCGTTGTAGAGCGCGATGCCGATGTTGTGGTTGCCGCCGAAGGTGTGGTTCCACGGCAGCCAGTCGACCAGCACTGGCGGCTCGTCGTTCAGGAAGGCGAAGGTCTGGCCGATCTGCTGCAGGTTGGCGCACCACATGCGGTGGGTGTTGATCACGCCCTTGGGCTGGCGCGTCGAGCCCGAGGTGAAGAGGAACTTGGCGATGGTGTCCGGGCCCACCGCGGCATGCGCGGCGGCTTCGTCTGCGCCGGGCGGTGCAGCCAGCAGGGCGGCGAAGGCGGTGTGTGCACGGCCCTCAACCTGGCCCTCGAGCTGATCCTCAACCAGCACCACCTCGGTGTCGGCGACGACGCAGTCCTCGATGGCGCGGGCATAAGCGCTGCCGCGTTGCGCGAACACCAGCCCGGGCTGCAGCATGCCGAGGATGTGGCGCAGCTTGCCGAAGTCCTGCGACACCGTGGCGTACGCCGGCGACACGGGCGCGTGCGGCACTCCGGCCCACAGCGCGCCAAGCGAGAGCGTCAGGTGCTCGAGGCTGTTTTCCGACAGCAGCACCACCGGCCGCTCGGCCGACAGCCCGCGGGTGGCCAGCGCCTGCGCCACGCGGCGTACGCGTTCGAGCATCTGCGCGTAGCTGATGTGAACCCACGCGCCGTCAGCCCCGCGGCGGGCGACGAAGGGGCGGTCCGGCGCGGTGTCGGCGAAGTGCTGCAGCCGGTCGGTCAGCCGCGCGGCGTAGGGCTGCAAGGGCTCGGTCGAGCGCAGCACCAGCGTGCCGTCGGCGCGCGGTTCGACGCTCGCCTCGACGCAGCCGCCTACGCGCACCGCGCGGTAGGGCGGGACGGTGCTGGTGCTTGTGCTGGTGCCGACAGGGCTGCTCATGTCGGCCGCTCCACCTTGCCCGCGCGCTTGTCGACGAAGGCGCGCATGCGCTCCTTGGCCGCCGGCTCGCCTTGCGCGATGGCGGCCATCAGCGACTCGATGAACAGGCCTTCGGCCGGCCCGGCCTCGGCGATGCGCGGCAGCGCCTGAACGACGGCGAAGTTCGACACCGGCGCGTTCAGCGCGATGCGCTGGGCCAGCACCATGCCCTGGGCCAAGCCGCCGCCAGCCTCGCTGAGGTAGGTCGACAGGCCGCACTGCTGGCCCTCGGCGGCGTCGAGCACACGCCCGGTGAGCATCATGTCGGCCATGCGCGCCACGCCGATCAACCGCGGCACGCGCACTGAGCCGCCGCCGCCGACGAACAGGCCGCGCTGGCCTTCGGGCAGGCCGTAGAAGGTGCTCGGCTCGGCCACCCGCACATGCGCGGCGCTGGCGATCTCGAGCCCGCCGCCGACCACCGCGCCCTGCAGCACCGCCACCACCGGCGCGCGCGCCCACTGGATGCGGTCCATCGCCGCGTGCCACATGCGCGAATGCGCCACGCCCTCGAAGGTGCCCTGGTCGACCAGCGCCGACAGGTCAAGCCCGGCGCAGAAGTGCGCCCCTTCGCCGCTGAGCAGCACGCAGCGCACGTCCTCGGCCAGCGCGCCAAAGGCGTCGTGCAGCGCCATCAGCAGCGCGTCGTTGACGGCGTTGCGCTTGGCCGGCCGGTTCAGCCGCAAGTGCAGCACCGGGCCGTCGCGCTGGGCGGCCAACAAGGGTTCGGGGGTCTGCATCGTCGGGCTCGGTCGGGCGGGAGGGCGGTCAGGATAAGCCAGCGCCCGCGGGCTGGGTACAGTGCGGGCAGCCCAGGAGCCGACCGGTGAACACCGCCGAGCTGATCGCCTTCGACATCCACACGCATGCCGAGGTGTCCTGATGGAACCCCTTCCACAGCGCCCACAGCGTCCACAGCGGCATCGGCAGCGGCATGCACCCTAGCTGG
>JBBQOR010000317.1:0-4015 GCA_038331055.1 Burkholderiales bacterium | reverse complement strand
GTAGTCCATGCTCAGGCCCCTCCGGTGCGGCCGCCGCCGGGCGCCCGGTCGTGCGAGGCCACCTTTTCCAGGCAGCTCTTGAGCGTGCTCAGCGCACGCCGCACCCAGCTCTTCACCGTACCCAGCGGCTGGTGCAGCCGTTCGGCCACCTCGGCATGCGAGAGGCCGTCGTAGAAGGCCAACGCGACACTTTGGCGCTGCGCGGCGCTCAGCCGCTCCATGCACTGGCCGATGTGCCGGGCCTCCACCGCGCGGCCCAGCAGCTCCAGCGGGCCCGGGTCTTCGCTGGCCACCGCCTCATGCGCATCCGGGCGGTCGTCGTCGTCGTCTCGTGTGGTGCTTTGCATCTGCGGCTGCGCCTGCGCGCGGCGCAGGCTGTCGATGGCGCGGTTGCGCGCGATGTGCGCCAGCCAGGTCATCGGCTGCGCACGAGAGGCGTCGAAGCTGCCGGCGGACTTCCACACAGCGATGTAGACCTCCTGCAGCAGGTCTTCGGCCAGCGCACGGTCGCGCTGGATGCGCAGCAGCACGGCGAACAAGGTGCCGCTGGTGCGCTCGTAGAGCTGGGCAAAGGCCGCCCGGTCGCCCAGCGCCGTGCGCGCCAGCCACTGCGCCAGTTCCTGGCTGCCGGCGCTCCAGTCGGCCGGCTCGGCCTTCATGACCCGTCCCTACAATTGATTGCCATGTTGCCCGCGAGTCCGTCCATGCCCCGAATCCTGTGTTGCGGTCGAAAGCGTAGCGCAGAGTGCGCCTGTTCCGATCGACCTCACGAAGATACGCAGCGCGGCGCCGCGGCGGATGCAGCGCCGCCGGGCTGATTTCACGCCATGACGCGCCACAAGCCACCCGGCGGGCCGACCGCCGACTCGCCCGAGGACATCGAGGCGCAGTTCTACGAGGCCCTGCAGAAAGCCGACCTCGAACGCCTGATGGCGGTCTGGGCCGACGAGGACGAGATCGTCTGCGTGCACCCCGGCGGCCCGCGCACGGTGGGGCTGGCTGCGATCCGCGCCAGCTTCGAGAGCATCTTCGCCAACGGCGCGATTCCGGTCGTGCCCGAGCTCGTGCAGCGGCTGCACAGTCTGTCTTGCGCAGTCCACCATCTGTCAGAACGCATCGGCGTGCAGACCGACGACGGGCCGCGCACCGCGCGCGTGGTCGCCACCAACGTCTACCTGAAGACGCCGCAGGGCTGGCGCCTGGTGGTGCACCACGCCAGCCCCGGCGCGCTGGAAGAGCGCGGCACCGGCGAGCGGCGGTCGACGCTGCACTGACAACGCCGCACATGCTGAGCTACCGCGCCCCGCGCTGGCTGCCCGGTGGCCACCTGCAGACCATCTGGTCGGCTCGGCTGGCCCGGCCCGCGGTGCGGCCGCCGGTGCGGCGCGAGCGCTGGAGCACGCCGGACGGCGACTTCATCGATGTCGATTTCGCAGGATCGGCCTCACCCGAGGCGCCGATGCTGGTGCTCTTCCATGGCCTGGAGGGTGACATCGACAGTCACTCATCACTGGCCTTCGCCGACGAGGCAGTGCGCCGCGGCTGGGCCTTTGCGCTGCCGCACTTCCGCGGCTGTTCGGGCGAGCTGAACCTGGCGCCGCGCGCTTACCACTCGGGCGACCATGAAGAGATCGGCTGGATCCTCGGCCGCCTGCGCGCCGGCCGCGCTGCACCGCTGCGCGTGGCCGGCATCTCGCTGGGTGGCAACGCGCTGATGCGCTGGGCGCAGGAAGCCGGCGAATCGGCTGCGGCGACCGTCAGCGCGGTGGCCGCGGTGTGCTCGCCGCTGGATCTGGCGGCGGCCGGGCGCGCCATCGGCCAGGGCTTCAACCGACTGGCCTACACGCGCATGTTCCTGGCGACGATGAAGCCCAAGGCGCTGGCCAAGTGGGCCCAGCACCCGGGCCTGTTCGACCGCGATCGGGTGCGCGCGGCACGCACGCTGCACGCTTTCGACGACGCCTTCACGGCGCCGCTGCACGGATTTACCAGCGTCGAGGACTACTGGGCGCGCGCCTCGGCCAAGCCGCACCTCAAGCGCCTGCGCATTCCGGCGCTGTTGCTGAACGCGCGCAACGACCCCTTCGTGCCGGCCGCCTCGCTGCCCGGCCCGGCCGACGTGGCGCCGGGTGTCGAGCTGTGGCAGCCGGCGCAGGGCGGCCACGTGGGCTTTGCGCACGATGCCTTCCCGGGCCGGTTGCAGGCGCTGCCGCGAGCGGTGGTCGACTGGTTGGCGCGCCGAAGCTGACACCGATGGACGAGATCGTCAGAGCCGCGCTGCGCAAATGGCCGAACGTGCCGCATTGCAGCGGCTGGCTGGCGCTGGACGCGCGCGGTGCCTGGTACATGCGCGACGACCGCGTGCAGGCCGCGGGCCCGTTTCCGCGCGTCAAGGGCAGCCGCATCGACCACGACAAGCTTCGAGAGTTCATCGCGCGCAACTACGAGTGCGACGCCGACGGCGCCTGGTTCTTCCAGAACGGGCCGCAGCGCGTGTATGTCGAACTCGAGGCCGCGCCCTGGGTCTGGCGGCTGGCGCGCGCCGATGGCCGGCTGCTGATCAGCGCCCACACCGGCCGCGCAGCCGAAGGTCGAGAAGCCTGGCTGGACGAGGCCGGCCGATTGTTTCTGAACACCGACATCGGCTTCGGCCTCGTGCACTCGCTCGACACCGGGCTGGCCGCCGAGGCGCTGGAGCGCGGCGAGTGGACGCTGGCCGAGATGCCCTTTGCCGCGATGCCGGCGCGCTTTGGCTACCAGTTGAGCCCGCTGAAGACGCTGAAGACGCTGAAGACGCTGAAGACGATTACTTAGGCGCGCTGGCCGCTGCGGCTGCCGGGGCCGGCGCCTTGGGTTCTTCGAACTTGCCGCCACTCTTGTTGGCCAGGTAGACCACGGCCAGCCCAACCTCGTGGTCGGAATACTCGCCGCCGCCCTGCGCGGCCATCGCGCCCTTGCCCTTCAGCGCCGAGCTCAGCAGCGCGGGGTATCCGGTCTTGATCCGCACCGCCCACGCGGCGGTGTCGCCGGTCTTTGGCGAGCCGGCTACACCCGCGGCGTGGCAAGCGGTGCACGCGGCCTGGTAGACCTGCTCGCCAGTGCGCACCACCGCCGGTGCCGAAGCATCGCGGATCTCGATCCGCCCCACCGGCTGCAGCCGCTGGGCCACCGCCTGGGGACCGAGAGCGTCGGTGCCGGCGGCGGGTTTGGTGCCCAGGGCCACGTAGTTGACCAGCAGGATGATGGCGATCACCGGCAGCACGAAGGACGCGAGCACGGTCCAGATCAGCTGCTTGGGCGTCTTGATCGGGCCTTCGTGGACTTCGTGTTCTGGCTCGCTCATGGATTCCTCAGGTGCGGCGCTGGTGCGCCCGGTACGCGGGTCGGCAGGCGCAACCCCAAAAATTATAGGCGGCCGGCCAGCCCCAGGTCGCGGTGCGTGCGGCCCTGCTGCAGGGCCTGCACGCAGGCGCGCCAGGCCTCGTCGGCCTGCTCGACGGCGAAGCCGTAGACCGCGGCGCCGCCCGCCTCGTGCCGACGCACGGCCTTGGCGTGCAGCAGCGCGCGCTCGGTCAGTCCGAGTTCGACCGTGGCCCGCGCCGGCCGGTGCAGCGGCAGCGTGGCGTCGGTCTCGGCCTGGAAGCCTTCGAGCGAGAGTTCGATCACCTGCAGCGCCGCCGGCGGCGTGCCGTCGTCGAATTGCAGCAGCGCCGGGCACTTGATAGAGTAACGCTGATGGCGCCGCAGCGCCACCGGCTCGGCCGCCATGTCGGGCAGCGGCGGCAGCACCGCACGGTACTCGGGCAGGTCGTAAATCGAGTGCAGCAGGCGCAGCCGGCGCGCATCCAGGCCGTCGAAGACCGGGACGCGGTGGTTGAAGAAGTGGTCCAGCATCTCCGGTGTCAGCACCGGGTCGTTGGTCGTGTGGTACCGGCGCAGCGGCAGCGCGATGTTGGGCAGGCGCAGCGCCGTGAAGTAACGGTACAGGTCCTTGCGCTCGCGCCGCCCGCCATAG
>JBBQOR010000316.1:0-4022 GCA_038331055.1 Burkholderiales bacterium | reverse complement strand
GACCTGATGGCCTTCTTCCTGGAGGCCACTTTCCTTGGGGTGCTATTGTTCGGCCGCAAGCTGGTGCCACGCTGGGTGCATTTCCTCGCCGCCTGCATGGTGGCGATCGGCACGCTGTTTTCCTCGTTCTGGATCCTTTCGGTCAACAGCTGGATGCAGACGCCGGCGGGCTTCACGATCGAAGCCGGCCGCTTCATCCCCAGCAGTTTTGCCGCGGTGATCTTCAACCCGTCCTTTCCCTACCGCATAGCGCACACGGTCAGCGCCTTCTACGTGACCACCGGCTTCGTGGTGCTGGGCGTCGCTGCCTACCATCTGGCGCGGCAACGCCACCGCGACACGGCGGTCTTGATGGCGCGCATGGCGGTGTACTTCCTGGCCGTGATGACGCCGCTGCAAATTGCCCTGGGCGACTTGCACGGACTGAACACCCTGGAACACCAGCCCGCCAAGATCGCCGCGATGGAAGGTTTGTGGACCACCAGCGCACCGGCGCCGGCGGTGCTGTTCGCGATTCCCGACCAGACCGCCCAGGCGAATCGTTTCGAGGTCTCGGTGCCGGGCCTGGCCAGCCTCTACCTCACCCATTCATGGGACGGCAAGGTGGTGGGCCTGAAGGACTTTGCGCGCGCCGACCAGCCGCCGGTGCTGCCGGTGTTTTTCGGCTTTCGGCTGATGGTCGGCATCGGCGTGCTGATGCTGGTGGTGGCATGGTGGGGCGCATGGCTTGCCTGGCGCGATCGCATCGAGACCTCTCGAGCTTTTCTGCGCGTCGCGCAATGGATGTTGCCCAGCGGCTTCGTCGCGGTGCTGGCGGGATGGACGGTCAGCGAGGTGGGGCGCCAACCCTGGACCGTCTACGGCCTGCTGCGCACGGCCGACAGCGTCAGCCGCTCCATCACCGGTCTCGACGTGACGATCTCCTTGGTTTTCTACGCGCTCGTCTACGGCGCCGTGTATGCGGCGGCGGGCTACTACCTGGTGCGCCTGATGCGCGAGGGCCCGGTCGACGCGTCGCCGCATGCAGCATTGAAGGAGACGGATCATGGCCATTGACCTGGTACCGATCTGGGCCGCCATCATGGCGCTGGCGGTGTTCATGTACGTGCTGCTCGACGGCTTCGACCTCGGCGTCGGCATCCTCTATCCATGGGCGCCGGATGGTGACGCGCGCTCGCTGATGATGGCCTCGGTGGCGCCGGTCTGGGACGGCAACGAGACCTGGCTGGTGATGGGTGGCGCGGGGCTGCTGGCGGCGTTCCCGCTCGCCTTCACGATCCTGATGCCCGCGCTGTATTTCCCGATCCTGCTGTTGCTGCTGGGTCTGATTCTGCGCGGCGTCGCATTCGAGTTCCGCAGCAAAGCCAGCCGTTGGCGCAGCGCATGGTCGAGCGGGTTCTTCGCCGGGTCGTTCATGGCGGCCTTTGCGCAGGGCCTGGTGCTGGGCAGCTATGTGCATGGGTTCAAGGTCGAGGGCGGTCATTTCGCCGGCACCAGCTGGGATTGGCTGCAGCCCTTCACGCTTGTCACCGGCCTGGGTGTGGTGGCCGGTTATGCGCTGCTTGGCGCGACCTGGCTGGTGCTGAAGACCGAGGGCGCGCTGCAACGCTGGTCGCGCCTGCAGGCCCGCCGCACCTTGCTGGCCACCGGCGCCTTCATCGCCGCAGTGAGCATTTATTCGCCCTTCGTGCATCCGCGCGTCTACGAACGCTGGTTCGGTGCGCTGCACTGGTTGTGGCTGCTCCCGCTGCCGATCGCCACGCTGGCCCTGCTGTGGGCCGCCGACGTGGCGCTGCGGCGCGGGCGCGCGCAGGCCGGCCCGTTCATCGCGGCATTGGGCATCTTCGGGCTGTGCTACGCGGGCTTGGCGGTGAGTCTGTTCCCTTACGTGGTGCCGCACGAAATCACGCTGCAGCAGGCCGCCGCCGCGCCGCAAAGCCAGGCCTTCTTGCTGATCGGCACGCTGCTGCTGCTGCCGGTCATCCTGGGCTACACGGCGTGGTCGTATTGGGTGTTTCGCGGCAAGGTCACTGCTGACACCAGCCACTACTGACCCAGACAAGCGCAGCGCGCGCCGCAACGCAGGCGCCTGCGCAAAGCCGTTCAGCGGTGCGCCATCGAGCCACCTTGGCCTCGCGCAGTGACCTTCGTCATCGCATCGCCGCGTCCGGCGTGCCTACGAGGTGACCAAGTGCCTGCGCAAATGGTGCCGCTGGACACTGCCTTGCGCGCTCCCCCGATCCTAAAGTGAAGGCAACGGTCACCACGACGTCGCCGCATCACTCAAGCACAGACAGGATCAGATCATGAACAAAACAGACATCGCCGTCGCGGTCTATGACTCGCACGTTCAGGCCGAAGACGCCGTGCACAAGCTGGCCAAGGAGGGCTTCAACATGAAGGCGATCTCCATCGTCGGCAAGAACTATCACACCGAGGAGCACGTGGTCGGCTATTTCAACGCCGGCGACCGCGCCAAATTCTTTGGCAAGCTGGGCGCCTTCTGGGGCGGCCTGGCAGGCCTGCTGTTCGGCTCGGCGCTGATGTTCGTGCCGGTCGTCGGGCACATCGTCGTGCTCGGGCCGCTCGCGGCCACCTTGGCAGGCGGGCTGCAGGGCGCCGTGCTGGGCGGAGGCATGACCGCGCTGGTAGGCGCGCTCAGCGCCATCGGCATTCCGAAGGATTCGGTGTTGCGCTACGAGACCGCGCTCAAGGCCGACAAGTTTCTCGTCATCGTCCATGGCGGCGCCGACGACATTCGCAGAGCCCACGGCGTGCTCACCGCCGCCGGCAGCGCCGACGTTCAAGACCATGCCGGCACGCAATGAAAGCGGGTTGCGCCGACTCCCTTTCTTCCACACAAATTCCGAGGACATCACCATGAACACACGCATCACCCTGATTGCCGCCGCCGTCGCGCTCGCGCTCGGCCAACTGCCTTTGAATGCCGCCGCCCAGGCCGTCAAACCTGCCGCTGCGGCGAGCGCTCCGGCGGCCGCCAAGCCCGCCGTCACTGCCAAGTCGCCGACCGACTGGATCGAGTACGACGACGTCACCTACACGCCCGTGCTCGACGACGTCAGCAAGGCGCTGGCGGATGCGCGCACCGCGCTGACAAAGAAGGACAACGCCGCTGCGGCTCAATCCATGCAGGCGGCCGCGCGCGCGCTGGAGGCACAGGACAAACGGGTCGAGAAGATCGACCAGCAGCGTGCGGCGGCCGACCTGAAACTGGCACGCGACACGCATGCCCGCATGCAAGCCTTGACCAAGAAGCTTGACGCCACGGCGGTCCAGATCAAGGCAGGCCATGTGCTCACGACCGCAGCGTTGGACAAGACGCTGAACAAGGCTGCGCGCGCCGATCTGGAGCGCCGCTGGCTCGTCACCGACGTCGCCGGCTGGTACCCGGTGGCCGATGAGCCGCAGCGGCATTTCGGCGCGGCGGCCGAGGCGTTCGCAAAGAAAGACTACAAGGCGGCGGCCACCGAGGTGCGCAAGGCCGCCTCCTACCTGCGGCTGGAATCGGCACGCGCCACCGGCGACGCCAAGAAGGGCCTGGACGCTGCCGACAGCGAACTTGAGAAGACGGCGCGCGAGCTCGACAAGGGTGCGATCAAGTCGCAGAAGGAGCTGGACCAGCGCTTTGCAAATGCCGACCATGCGCTGGCCCTGGCGCACCGCGTCAAGGCGGCGGAGTCGTGGGCGCGCAAGGACTACGAGACCGCAGGCTATGAGTTGAAGGCGGCCGCGCATGGACTGGAGAGCGGTGCCGTATGGGCGGGTGACGAAGCCAAGTCGGCCACCACCGCCGGCGTGGCCGACGCGCGTGCTGTCGGCGACAAGCTGGCCAGCGGTGGTGTGTGGGCCAAGGACGAGGTGGCCAAGGGCTTCGACTCGCTGGGCAATGCGATCAACAAGCTGGGCCATTCCACCGGCTCCAAGACCAAAGCGAAGTCCTTCGACGTCGGCTCGTGAGCGCGGCTGGTGAGACGGCGCGCTGACAGGGGCTCTGTCGCCAT
>JBBQOR010000315.1:0-4064 GCA_038331055.1 Burkholderiales bacterium | reverse complement strand
GAAGTGATGAACCGCCTGACCCTGAACCTTATCCGCAAGCTGCTGGGTGCCGTGATCGCCGGCTCGGCCGTTGCGCTGTGTGCCGTTGGTCCCGCCGTCGCGCAGACCGCCACTTCGGCCGCCCCGGCAGTGAACGACTATCGCCTCGGCGCCGGCGACGTCGTGCGCATCAGCGTCTTCCAGAACCCCGACCTGACGCTCGAGACCCGCGTCACCGAAACCGGCATCGTCAGCTACCCGTTGCTGGGCAACATCCGCATCGGCGGGCAGAGCGTCACGCAGGCCGAGAAGCTGATCGCCGACGGCCTGCGCAGCGGCAACTTCGTGCGCAGCCCGCAGGTCACCCTCGTCGTGCTGCAGGTGCGCGGCAACCAGGCCAGCGTGCTGGGCCAGGTGAACCGCCCGGGCCGCTTCCCCATCGAAACCACCGACATGCGATTGACCGATCTGCTGGCGATGGCCGGTGGTGCGGCGCCCGGCGGGGCCGACTTCGTCGTCATCACCGGCGCCCGCAACGGCCAGCCTTACCGGCTCGAAGTCGACCTGCCCACCATCTTCGCTGCCGGCGGCGGCAGCAAGGACATCCTGATCCTCAACGGCGACGTGGTCTGGGTCGACCGCCAGCCGATGGTCTACATCTACGGCGAAGTGCAGCGCCCCGGCCCGATGCGCCTCGAGCGCGGCATGACGCTGATGCAGACCCTGGCCACCGGCGGCGGCCTGAACCAGCGCGGCACCGAAAAGGGCATTCGTGTGCACCGCAAGACGCCCGACGGCAACATCCGCGTCATCACCCCCGGCATGGACGACCGCATGCAGGACGGCGACGTGGTCTACGTGCGTGAGAGCTTGTTCTGAGGCCGGTGGTGCAGTTGTGCGGAGACCGCCATGCCTGTCATCAGCATGTTCTATGGCATCCTGATCCGCATGTACACCTTGGACACCCAACACCACCATTTGCCGCATGTGCACGCCAGGTACGCCCAGTTCGAGGCTTCGGTTTCTCTGTCGGACGGCGAGGTACTGGGTGGCGATCTGCCCCGCAAGCAGCTGCGGCTGGTTCAGGCCAGGATCGAACTTCACCAGGAAGAACTGATGACCAACTGGGTTCTGGCCGCCAGCGGCGACAAGCCGTTCAGGATCGATCCTCTGTAAAACCTATGGACATCGACATCAAGACTGTGCAGCCGCTGCCCGATTACTGCCTCGAGGTCGAGCTGGTGGATGGCCGGAAGGGCGTCTTTGACGTCAAGCCATTCCTTGCCCTGCCGGCGTTGGCGGCGCTGCGTGACCCTGCCTACTTCGCTCGAGTGAGAGTGTTCCATGGTGCGGCAACTTGGCCGCAGGGTGAAGACATCGCCCCAGCATGCCTGGCGGCAGAGCTGCGGGCGCTGCACCCCGTCTGAGACAGATCCAGACCGACTGCCGCGCCGACCCTGACATCCCCGGAGCTACTGCATGACCTTCTCCCAATTCCTCTCCATCCTGCGTGCCCGCTGGTGGGTGGTCGTGCTGGTGCTGGGCCTGACGGTGGCCACCACCGTGGCGGTCAGCCTGATGCTGCCCAAGCAGTACACCGCCACCGCCAGCGTGGTGGTCGATTTCAAGCCCGATCCGGTCAGTGCCGTGGTCTTCGGCGGCATGGCCAGCCCGGCCTTCATGGCCACGCAGGTGGACATCGTCAACAGCGAGCGTGTGGCCACGCGCGTGGTGCGCAACCTCAGGCTGGGCGAAAACCCCAGCGTGCGCCAGCAGTGGCTCGAGGCCACGCAGGGCGAAGGCACCATCGATCAATGGCTGATCGCGCTCTTCCAGCGCCAGATGGATGTGCGCCCCAGCCGCGAGAGCAGCGTCATCGGCATCAACTACAAGGCCGCCGACCCGCGCTTTGCCGCCGGCCTGGCGAATGCGTTCGCCGAGGCTTACATCCAGACCGTGCTCGACCTGCGCACCGACCCCGCCAAGCAGTACACCGCCTTCTTCGAGACCCGCGCCAAGGAAGCCCGCGACGCACTCGAGCGGTCGCAGGCCAAGCTGAGCGAGTTCCAGAAGTCCAACGGCATCATCGCGAGTGATGAGCGGCTGGACGTCGAGAACTTCCGCCTGAACGAACTCAGCAGCCAGCTGGTGGCCCTGCAGGCGGTGGCGTCAGAGAGCGTCAGCCGTGACCGCCAGGCCCAAGGCGGGCAGGGCGACCGCATGCAAGAGGTGCTGAACAACCCGGTCATTGGTACGCTGAAGTCCGACATCAGCCGCGGTGAGGCCCGGCTGCAAGAGCTGTCCACGCGCTTTGGCGACGCGCACCCGCAGGTACTGGAGATCAAGGCCAACCTGGCCGAGCTGCGAAGCCGCATGGACGCCGAGACACGCAAGGTGACCAGCGGCGTCACCGTCACCAGCACCATCAACCGCCAGCGTGAACAGCAGGTGCGCGTCGAGCTCGAGAGCCAGCGTGCCAAGGTGCTGCGCATGAAGGCCGTGCGCGACGAAGGTCTGGTGCTGCAGCGCGACCTCGAGAACGGCCAGCGCACCTACGACGCCATCCTGCAGCGCTTCACGCAGACCAGCCTGGAAAGCCAGACCACGCAGAGCAACGTGAACCTGCTGAACCAGGCCACACCGCCGGTCGAGCCGAGTTCGCCGCGCGTCCTGTTGAATACGCTGTTGTCCATCTTCCTGGGCACGCTGCTGGCCGTAGGCACCGCGCTGCTGCTGGAGCTACGTGACCGCCGCGTGCGCAGCGTGGACGACGTGGTCGAAGCCCTCGGCCTGCCCGTGCTGGGTGTGATGCCCAAGCCCGGTGCCAAGCTGCACCTTTCCGCTGCGCGCCCTGCGCTGCCTGCCCTGCCGCAACCCGCCGGCGCCGACTGACGAGAAAGCGACATGGCCAAGTTCAGAGACTCCGTCGCCGACACCACCATCGTCGAAGCCGCCGCCCAGCGGCAGGGCGAGATGCCGCCGCCGCACGCGGCCGAAGATTCCAAATCCCACGCGCCAGAGCGCAGCATCGGCGACATCCTGGCCGAGCTGCGCAACCTCAGCGCCGAGCAGGTCGAGCGCGTGCTGCAGCACCAGCGCAGCACCGACATGCGCTTCGGCGAGGCCGCCGTCGCGCTGGGCATGGCCACCAAGGACGACGTGCTCTTTGCGCTGGCCAAGCAGTTCAACTACCCCTATGCGCCCGAAGCCAGCCGCAAGGTGGGTGATGAACTGGTGACGATGCATGAGCCCTTCGGCCCGCGTGCAGAGCACTTCCGCGCACTGCGCAGCCAGCTGATGATGCGCCTGTACCCCGAGGGCGAGCCGCGCCGGGCGCTGGCCATCATCAGCCCCGACAGCGGCGACGGCAAGACCTACTGCGCCGCCAACTTGGCCGTCGTGCTGGCCCAGCTGGGCGGGCGCACGCTGGTGGTGGACGCCGACATGCGCGGCCCGCGCCTGCACGAGGTGTTCAACGTGTCTAACCGCAGTGGCCTGTCGGGCATCCTCACCGGCCGCAGCGACGCGCAGGTGATCCAGCAGGTGGCCGGCGTGCCCAGCCTCTTCGTGCTGCCGCTGGGCACCACACCGCCCAACCCGGCCGAACTGGTCGAGCGCCAGGCCTTCGGGCTGCTGATGCGTGAGCTGTCCGCCAAGTTCGACCATGTGGTGGTGGACACGCCGGCGGCGGTGCACGGCAGCGACGCCGCCGTGATCGCCGCGCGCTGCGGTACCGCGTTGGTGGTGGCGCGGCAGAACCGTAGCCGCGTCGGCCAGTTGCAGGAGTTGCTCAGCAGCTTCTCGGGCAGCCACGCGCGGCTGGCCGGTGTGGTGGTCAACGAGTTTTGAGTGCCGTGGAGTAAGCACCATGCTGCCCCGAATCATTCAAGCCCGTTACGTTGCTGAACACACTGTTTGGCTGCGCTTCAGCGACGGGGCTGAAGGCGAGATCGATCTTTCGGATGAGTTGCATGGCGAAGTTTTCGAGCCATTGAAGGACATCGCGTACTTTCAGCAACTGCAGCTTCACGCCGAACTTCGAACCATCGTCTGGCCCAACGGCGCAGACTTTGCGCCCGAATTTC
>JBBQOR010000314.1:0-4065 GCA_038331055.1 Burkholderiales bacterium | reverse complement strand
GACTACATCAGCCTGCACAACCACGATACTGGCACGTCGGCGGATGTGCTCTATGCCTACCTCGGTCGCGACGTCAACAAGATCGCCTACCGCACGCCGGAGTTCGGCGGCGCAACGCTGGAACTGGCCACCTCGCTGAAGGAGACCGCCGCCAACGGCACCTACGACATCGCGCTGAACTGGGGGCAGGGCCCGCTGGCGCTGGGCGCCGGCTACCAGAACGACGGCACGGCCAAGCAGTTCGCCGTGCGCGCCTTCTACGATGCGGCGCCGTTTGCCTTCGGCGCCTATGTGCAGCGCGACAACGACACCTATGCCGCCGGCAACCGCACCACTTTCCGTCTTTCAGGCGCCTACACCATGGGCAGCAGCGAGTTCCATCTGAACCTGGGCAAGGCCGGCGACTACAGCGGCCTGGCTGACAGCGATGCCACACAGTGGACCGTGGGCTACAACCTGAATCTGAGCAAGCGCACCAAGGTCTACACCTTCTACACGAAGGTGGATGACAGCAAGGGCGTCTACGGCGGCGACTTCAGTTCGCTGGCGCTGGGCCTACGTCACAACTTCTGACCCGGCTTGGCGGCGCATGCCGCCCGCTGGGTGCTTCGAAAGGCCGGTCGGGAGACCGGCCTTTTTCACTTATGACCCGGCGCGACGCTGTGAAAGTCAGCCCAGCCGGCGAAGCACACGGGCCAGCGCGCTGACGGCCTCATCGACCTGCGTTGCTGTGACAACCAGCGGCGGCGCCAGACGCACCACGGTGCCGTGGGTGTCCTTGGTCAGCACACCCTCGTTCATCAAGCGCTCGCAGACGGTGCGCGCGCTGGCCATGGCCGGGTCGATCTCCACGCCCACCAGCAGACCGCGACCACGCACCTCGCGGATGGCAGGGTGGGCCAGCGCGCGCAGCGCGTCCATCAACCGGGCCCCCATCGCCGCGGCGCGTGCGGCCAGGTCTTCACTCTCCAGCAAGTCCAGCGCCGCCAGGCCCACAGCCGCAGCCAGCGGGTTTCCGCCGAAGGTGCTGCCGTGATCGCCAGGCGTGAACTGCGCCATCACGTCTTCGCGCGCGAGAAACGCACTCACTGGCAGCAGACCACCGCCGAGCGCCTTGCCCAGCGTCAGGCCATCCGGGCGCACACCTTCGAGGTCGCTGGCCAGCATCGCGCCGGTGCGGCCGAGGCCGGTCTGGATCTCGTCGCAAATCAGCAGCACGTTGTGGCGGGTGCAGATCTCGCGCACCTTGCGCAGCCAGCCGGCGGGCGGCACCACGATGCCCGCCTCACCCTGGATCGGCTCGACCAGGAAGGCGCAGGTCTCGGGCGTGATGGCCGCTTCCAGCGCGTCGGCATCGCCGAAGGGCACGGTGACAAAGCCCGGCGCGAAGGGCCCGAAGCCGGCGCGGTACTGCGGCTCGCTGGAAAATCCGACGATCGTCGTCGTGCGGCCGGAGAAGTTGCCTGCCGCGACGATCACCTGCGCCCGGCCATCGGCGATGCCCTTCACGCGATAGCCCCACTTGCGCGCCGCCTTCAGCGCGGTTTCCACCGCCTCGGCGCCGCTGTTCATCGGCAGCGCACGGTCCATGCCGGTGGCCGAGGTCAACCGCTGCAGGAACGGGCCCAGGCGGTCGCTGTGGAAGGCGCGTGAGGTGACCGCCAGGCGCTGCGCCTGCGCGGTCAGGGCCGACACCAGCGCCGGGTGACTGTGGCCGAAGCTGACAGCCGAGTACGCGCTCATCATGTCCAGGTAGCGGCGGCCGTGGTCGTCCCACAGATGCACGCCTTCACCGCGCACCAGCACCACCGGCAGCGGGTGATAGTTGTGCGCGCCATGGCGGTCTTCGAGCGCGATCGGGTCGGTGATGGCTGCGTCGGGCAGTCGGGCGTTCATGGGTCTCTCCTCGTGTTCCCGCACTGTAGGCCGATGGCCACGCAATGTGCTCTCCACTTGATGCACGAAATCTTCTCTGCATGCAAGATCCGTGCGCCATGGTGGAAAATGCCGCCATGGAAGACGATCTGGATGCCATTGACCGCAAGCTCCTGGGTGCGCTGCAGGCCGACGCGCGGCTCACCAATGTCGAGTTGTCGGCGCTGGTGCATCTGTCACCGCCGCAATGCCATCGCCGCGTGCGCGCGCTCGAAGAGCGTGGCGTGATCCAGGGCTACGGCGCGCGCGTTCGGCCCGAGGCCCTGGGCTTGGGCGTGATGGCCTATGTCAGCCTGAACATCGACGGCGGCGCTTTCGACCGCGTGCGCGACATCGAGGCGCAGATCCGCAGCTTTCCGCAGATCCTCGAATGCCACACCGTCAGCGGCGACCACGACTACCTGTTGAAGGTGGTGGCACGCGATCTGAAAGCGCTGTCGCAGTTCCTCACCGACCGGCTGATGCAGGTCAGCGGCGTCGATGATGTGCGCTCGATGATCTGCCTGGAGGAGATCAAGCCGCGCTCGCCGCTGCCGACGGGTTGAGCTTTACCCCCCCAAGTTGTAGTTGACCGGGCGCCATGAATTCGCGGCTTCGTGATTGCGGTGCCGTGCTGGCTGGCGTAAGCTTGGAGCCGCACCGGGCGCCGACGTCACGGTTCCCTGCTCAGGCCCGGCTACCCCACATCAGGAGGTCTCCATGCACACACGGTTCCCCGTTAGGTCGGCGTGCACTGCCGCTTTGCTCTCAGCGGTCTGTGTTGCGCCTGCCCACGCACTGACCCTTCTGCCGGGCTCGAGCGGCGTCATCGCCTTCGGCGCCAGCCCCTACGGCGGTGCACCCAACGCCGGATTGCCCACTTACATCGGCAACAACTTCACCGGCCTCAACGATGTGCTGTCCAGCCCCGGCGGCGGCACGCTTGGCGGCTACCTGACCGCCAATCCGGTGGTCGGCAACAACGTCTTCTCGGTCGGGCCGGTCGGGCTGCCGATGACCTGGACGCAGGTCGGCGGCGCCAGCCCGGGCGGGCTGTTCGGCGCCGGTGCCATCGCCATCACGCCGAGCACGGTGAGCTTCGGACTCGTCGACGTGAACCCGGGCGGCGGCACGGCGTCCTACGGTATCGGCACCTGGAGCGCCAACTACGAGCAGCAAGTGGCGCCCTACATCGGCAGCATCGGCAACTGGCTCGGCATCGCCGGCAACGTGCCCTTCATCAACAACGCCGCGGTGGCCTCGCTTTACACCCGGGTCAGCAGCCTCGCGCTGGGCGTGATTGAGTTCAAGGCCGTGCTGGCGGCATCGAACAACGGCGTGGCGGGCTACAACCTGGTCGGCAAGGCCAGCCACGGCGCCGGCCTCACGGTGGCCAACCTCGGCAGCTACCGCGGCCTGGCGGTGAACAGCTTGAACGTGATGATTCCGGTCAATGACGTGGTGAGCGTGACCAACACGCTGACGATCTACGCCGATCCGGCCTCGGTCGAAGGCCTGAGTCTGGCCAACCTCATGGACCTGATGGCGGCGCCCGAGTTTGCCGGCGTGGCGCTGCCCGATCTTCCCCTCGGCGGCTCCGGTACCGCGTTGCCCGTGCCCGAGCCGGCAACCTATGCGACGCTGCTGGCGGGCCTGTTTCTGATGGGCGCGATCGCCCGCTCGCGTCGTCAGCGACGCTGACCCTCTGCGCTGCAGGCGCGGCGATGGCTCAAGCGCCGCGCGGATGGTGGCGCGCGTGCAGCAGCCGCAGCCGCTCGCGCGCCACGTGGGTGTAGATGGTGGTGGTGGAGATGTCGGCGTGCCCCAGCAGCAGCTGCACCGCGCGCAGGTCGGCACCGTGGTTCAGCAGGTGCGTGGCGAAGGCGTGGCGCAGCGTGTGCGGCGACAGCGGCGCCGTGATGTCCGCCTTGCGCGCGTGCTTCTTGACGATCAGCCAGAAGGCTTGCCGCGTCATCCCGTCACCGCGCGCGGTGACGAACAGCGCCTCGCTGATCTGCCGCTGCAGCACCACGCGTCGGCCCTCGGCCAGCCAGCGGCGCAGCCAGGCGTGGGCTTCTTCGCCGAACGGCACCAGCCGCTCCTTCGCGCCCTTGCCCAGCACCCGCACTGCCCCTTCGTCCAGCCCCAGGT
>JBBQOR010000313.1:0-4075 GCA_038331055.1 Burkholderiales bacterium | reverse complement strand
CGGGCTGACCGAGTGCGGTGAGGCCGAACTGCCCTCGTGGCTGGCGCGGCTGTCGCCGGCCGAGGTGCTGCACGACGGCAGCCCGGTGCCGCCCGCACTGGCGCAACACGCCGCGCCGCGCACCGCCCGCGCGGCGTGGCAGTTCGACAGCGCACTGGGCCTGCGCAAGCTGTGCGATCAGCTGGGCGTGGCCTCGCTGGCCGGCTTCAATGCGCAGGCGCTGCCGGTCGCCCATGCCGCGGCGGCCGCACTGCTGGCCTTTGCAGAACACACCACGCGCGGCGGGCCGGGCGCGGCGCTGGCGCATGTGCAGTCGCTGGAAGTCGAACGCGCCAGCGAGATACTCGACCTGCCCCCGGCCACCACGCGCAACCTCGAACTCGTGCGCACGCTGCGCGGCGACGATGCGCCGACACTGCTGTCGCTGCTGGACCATTGCCGCACCGGGATGGGCAGCCGGCTGCTGCGCCATTGGCTGACGCATCCGCAGCGTGATCGCACGGCCGCCAGCGAGCGCCACGACGCGATCGCGCGCTTGATCGACACCGGCTTCGAGCCGCTGCGGCGCGCGCTGGGCGGCGTGAGTGATGTCGAGCGCACCACCGCGCGCATCGCCCTGCGCCAGGTGCGCCCGCGTGAACTGGCCGGCCTGCGTGCCACGCTGCAGGCGCTGCCCGACCTTCGCGCCGCCGAACCCGGTGGCACGGCGCTGCTGCAGCGGCTGCATGCCGGGCTGCAACCTGATGCGCTGGTGGCCGACGCGCTGCGCGCCATCGCCGACGAGCCGGCGGCGCTGCTGCGCGACGGCGGCGTGATCGCTGCCGGGGTGGACGCCGAACTCGATGAGCTGCGCGGCATCGCGCAGCACTGCGACGACTTCCTGCTGCAGCTCGAGGCGCGCGAACGTGCACGCAGCGGCATCGCCAACCTTCGCGTTCAGTTCAACCGCGTGCACGGCTTCTACATCGAGGTCACGTCGTCGCAGCTGGACAGGGTGCCGGCCGACTACCGGCGCCGGCAGACGCTGAAGAATGCCGAGCGTTTCATCACGCCCGAGCTGAAAGCCTTCGAGGACAAGGCGCTGTCGGCGCAAGAGCGTGCACTGGCGCGCGAAAAGTGGCTGTTCGAGCAACTGCTCGACACCTTGCAGGCGCATCTGGGCTCGCTGGCAGCGTTGGGGCGTGCGCTAGCCGCGCTGGATGCGCTGGCGGCGCTGGCCGAGCGCGCCGTGACGCTGAACTGGTGCCGGCCCGAGTTCGTGCCCTACCCCTGCATCGAGATCGAGGCTGGCCGCCACCCGGTGGTCGAAGCCCGGCTGGCCGAGACGGGCGGCGGCGCTTTCATCGCCAACCACTGCCGGCTCGATGCACGCACGCGCATGCTCGTCATCACCGGCCCCAACATGGGCGGCAAGAGCACCTTCATGCGCCAGGTGGCGCTGGCGGTGCTGTTGGCGGCGGTGGGCAGCTTCGTGCCGGCCACCGCCTGCCGGCTGGGGCCGATCGACGCCATCCACACGCGCATCGGCGCGGCTGATGACCTGGCCAATGCGCAGAGCACCTTCATGCTGGAGATGACCGAGGCCGCAGCCATCGTGCACGGCGCGGGCGAACACAGCCTGGTGCTGATGGACGAGATCGGGCGCGGCACCAGCACCTTCGACGGCCTGGCGCTGGCCGGCGCCATCGCCAGCCAGCTGCACGACCGCAACAAGAGCTTCACGCTCTTCGCCACCCACTACTTCGAGCTGACCGAGTTTCCGGCGCGCCACGAGCGCGCCCTCAACGTGCACGTGGGCGCGGTGGAGAGCGGGCACGAGATCGTCTTCCTGCACCAGATCGAACCCGGCCCGGCCAGCCGCAGCTACGGCGTGCAGGTGGCGCGGCTGGCCGGCATGCCGGCATCCGTGGTGCGCCAGGCGCGGGCCACGCTGGAGGCGCTGGAGCGGCAGTCGAACGCGCAGCAGGCGCAAGTCGACTTGTTCGCGGCGCCGCCCGAAACTCCAACTGCGCCGGACCGCGGCCCGAGCGCGCTGCAGCAGGCGTTGCAGGCGCTGGAGCCCGACCGCATGAGCCCGCGCGAGGCACTCGAGGCGCTGTACGCACTGAAGGCGGCGGTCGGATCCGATGGCTGACCGCCGCTGCCGCACAACAGCCGCTTCCCGCCAAGCCGCGCGCTGGCTCGATCTGGCATGCTCTGCCGTTCACACCGCATCCCCCTCAAGGACCGCTACATGACCTATTGCGTCGGCATCCGGCTCGATGCCGGCCTGGTGTTTCTGTCGGACTCGCGCACCAGCGCCGGGCTCGACCAGATCAGCACCTTTCGCAAGATGATCATCTATGAGAAGGCCGACGACTGCTTCATGGTGATGCTGTCGGCCGGCAACCTGAGCATCAGCCAGAGCGTGCGCGAGATCCTGCAGGTGGAAAAGCTCGAGCGCGCCCCGCACGAGCGTGACCAGGCGCCACTGACGATCTGGAACGCCACCAGCATGTTCGATGCCGCGCGCGTGCTGGGCAGCGCCGTGCGCCGCGTCTTCGAGCAGGACGGCCACTCGCTGAAGCAGGCGGGCATCGACTTCAATGCCAGCATGATCTTCGGCGGCCAGATCAAGGGCGAGGCGATGCGCATGTTCCTGGTCTACTCGGCCGGCAACTTCATCGAGGCCACGCGCGAGACCTGCTTCTTCCAGATCGGCGAAAGCAAGTACGGCAAGCCCATCCTCGACCGCGTGCTCACGCCGGCCACGCAGCTTGACGAGGCCGCCAAGTGCGCGCTGGTGTCGATGGACTCGACGCTGAAGTCCAACCTCACGGTCGGGCTGCCGCTGGATCTGCTGGTCTACCGCGAAGGCAGCTTCCACACCGATCACGTGGCCTGCATCGATGAGCACAACCCGTACTTCGCGATGATCCGCAGCACCTGGGGCGAACGCCTGCGCGAGGTCTTCGAGGCCATCGACGACCCGCACTGGGACGGCGGCGAGGCGGCCCATCCGCTGATAGTGCAGTCCGGCCGCTACGAGGCGATGCGCAAGATCGCGCATCCGGGCGAGCGGATCGTCTGAACGGCGCGAAGGAGCCCGAGCCATGAACAAGGCATGAACAAGCCATGAATGACAGCGTGCGCCTGGTCGAGGTCGGCCCGCGAGACGGGCTGCAGAACGAGAGGCAGCCTCTGGCCGCAGCGGTGAAGATCGAGCTGGTACGGCGCCTTGCGCGCGCCGGCCTGCGCGACATCGAGGCTACCGCCTTCGTCTCGCCCAAGTGGGTGCCGCAGATGGCCGACCACGCCGAGGTGCTGGCGGCGTTGTCGGCCGACGCCTCGCTGGCCGCCATCAACCTGCAGGTGCTGACACCCAATCTGAAAGGCTTCGAGGCCGCGCTGGCCGCCGGTGCGCGCGAGGTGGCGGTGTTCGCCGCCGCGTCGGAGAGCTTCTCGCAGAAGAACATCAACTGCTCGATCGCCGAATCGATCACCCGCTTCGAGCCGATCTTCGAGGCCGCGCGCGCGCACGGCGTGCGCGTGCGCGGCTACGTCTCGTGCGTCATCGCCTGCCCCTACGACGGCGCGGTGGCCGCCGAGCAGGTGGCGGCGGTGGCGCAGGCATTGCACCAGCGCGGCGCTTACGAGGTGTCGCTGGGCGACACCATCGGCGTGGGCACGCCGGGCAGCGTGCAGCCGATGCTCGAGGCCGTCGCCCGCCGCGTGCCGCTGACGCAGTTGGCCGGGCACTTTCACGACACCTGGGGCATGGCGGCGGCCAACGTGCTTGCGTCCTACCAATTCGGGCTGCGCAGCTTCGACAGTTCGGTCGGCGGCCTCGGCGGCTGCCCGTACGCCCGGGGCGCCACCGGCAACGCCGCCACCGAAGACCTGGCCTATCTGCTGCACGGGCTGGGCGTGCACACCGGCATCGATCTCGAATCGCTGGTCGACGTGGCCGGCTGGATTTCTGCGCAGCTGGGCCGCGCGCCAGTGTCGCGCGTGGCGCGCGCCTTGCTGGCTCGCCGGCCAGCCGAAGAGCCCGGCCGCCTATAATTTCGGCTTATCTCCTCGGCGTCCTCGGGCC
>JBBQOR010000312.1:0-4080 GCA_038331055.1 Burkholderiales bacterium | reverse complement strand
GTGCTGACGGCCGAGACCCTGCGCCACGCCCTGCAGCGGGTGCCGTTGCCGAAAAGCCGGTTGCCGGCCACGGCCGTCGATGCGCTGCCCGGTATGGGCATTCGCACCCTGGGTCAGTTGCTGAGCCTGCCGCGCGACGGCCTGCGCCGCCGTTTCGGGGCCGAACTGCTGCTGGCGCTGGATCGGCTGACTGGCGAGGTTCCCGCCGGGCTGGATCTCTATCGTCCGCCGGATACCTTCGACCTGCGGATCGAGCTGCTGCACGAAGTGGAGAACATCGGTGCGCTGATCTTTCCGCTGCGCCGGATGACCGGCGATCTGGCCGCCTATCTGGCGGGCCGCGACGGTGGTGTGCAGCGCTTCATGCTGCAGCTGGAACTGAGTGATGGCGGTCACCTTGAGGTGGCTGTCGGCCTGCTCGCGCCCGAGCGCGAAGCGGGCATGTTGTTCGAGGTGGCGCGCGGGCGACTGGAACAGCTGCAACTGCCCGGCCCGGTGCTGGCCTTGCGGCTGAAGGCGCGCGAGTTGCCGCCGTTCGTTCCGGCCGGGCGTGACCTGTTCGACGAACGCCCGGCCAATGCGTTGCCGATCGAGCAGCTGCGCGAACGTTTGCGTGCGCGGCTGGGTGATGGCGCCGTGCATCAACTGGCCAGCACCACCGATCCGCGTCCCGAACGTGCACAGACCACGGGGGCGAACGGCCACTGGCAGGAGTTTTCACCCCGTCCGACCTGGCTGCTCGAACGCCCGATACCACTGCGTGGCGCTGCGCCGCGCATTCTGGCTGGCCCGGAACGACTCGAAACCGGTTGGTGGGATGGCGGCGAAGTATGCCGCGACTACTACGTGGTCGAGACCGCGCAGGGCCAGCGCGCGTGGGCGTTCTGCGCGCCGGGCGAGCAGAACGGCTGGATGCTGCAGGGCTGGTTTGCGTGAAACCCTACGCCGAGCTGCATTGCCTGTCGAATTTCTCTTTCGGCCGCGGCGCGTCCAGTGCGCGCGAGTTGTTCGAGCGGGCCAAAGCCTGTGGCTACAGCGCGCTGGCGATCACCGACGAATGCTCGCTGGCCGGCATCGTGCGTGCACTGGAAGCGTCGCGCGCCACCGGCGTCAAGCTGATCGTGGGCGCCGAGCTCCAGCTCGAGGACGGCCCGAAGCTGGTGCTGCTGTGCGAGAACCGCGCTGGCTACGTTGCCTTGTGTTCGCTGATCACGCGTGGCCGACGCGCCTCGGGCAAGGGCACGTATCGCCTGTGTTGCGCCGATCTCGCCGATGGCCTGCCGGGCACGTTCGCGCTGTGGTTGCCTGAGCGCATTCCCGATATTGCCCACGGACGCTGGATGCGCGATACCTTCGGCGAGCGAGCCTGGCTGGCGGTGGAGCTGCATCACGGCCCGGACGACGCCCGGCGGCGGCGCGAGCTGGAGCGGCTCGGACACGGCCTGCAGCTGCCGCTGGTCGCCGCCGGTGATGTGCACATGCATGTGCGCCGACGACTGGCGCTGCAGAACACGCTGACCGCGATCCGTCATCGCGTGCCGATCACCGAAGCCGGCGCGCTGATCTTCCGCAACGGCGAGCGCCATCTGCGCCGACGCGATGCGCTGGGCAAGATCTATCCCGCCACGCTGATGCAGGAAAGCGCCGCCCTCGCGGCACGTTGCCAGTTCAGTCTCGATGAGCTGCGTTACCGCTATCCCGCCGAGCTGGTGCCTGATGGCCATACCGCGATCAGCTGGCTGCGCCATCTCACCGAGGAGGGTATGCGCTGGCGCTGGCCCGACGGTGTGTCGGAAAAAGTCGGCGCCCAGGTCGCGCACGAGCTGGTGCTGATCGAAGAGCTGAAATACGAGTCGTACTTCCTCACCGTGCACGACATCGTGCAGTTTGCGCGCAGCCGGCAGATTCTCTGCCAGGGCCGCGGTTCGGCCGCGAATTCCGCGGTGTGTTTCGCGCTCGGTATCACCGAGGTCGATCCGGCGCGGATGAATCTGCTGGTCGAGCGCTTCATCAGCAAGGAGCGCAACGAGCCGCCCGACATCGATGTGGATTTCGAGCACGAACGACGCGAGGAGGTGATCCAGTACATCTATCGCAAATACGGTCGCGAGCGGGCGGCGCTGGCGGCCACGGTGATCTGTTATCGCGGCAAGAGCGCGGTGCGCGACGTGGCCAGGACGCTGGGGCTGCCGCTGGATCAGGTTGATCAGCTCAGTGGCCTGTTTGCCTGGTGGGACGGCAGCACCAGCCTGGACGAGCTGCTGCGCGAGCACGGTTTCGATCCGCAAAGCGCGGTGCTGCGGCGGGTGCTGAAACTCACCGCCGAACTGCTCGACATGCCGCGGCACCTGTCCCAGCACGTAGGCGGTTTCGTGATCAGCGATGCGGCGTTGAGCGAGCTGGTGCCGGTGGAAAACGCGGCGATGCCCGATCGCACCATCATCCAGTGGGACAAGGACGATCTGGACACGATGAAGCTGCTCAAGGTCGATTGCCTGGCGCTGGGCATGCTCAGCTGCGTGCGCAAGTGTCTGGATCTGCTGCGCGCGCATCGGGGTCAGGACTACACGATGGCGACCCTGCCGGCGGAAGATCCGGCGACTTACCGCATGATCCAGCGCGCCGACACCATCGGCGTGTTCCAGATCGAGAGCCGGGCGCAGATGGCGATGCTGCCGCGGCATCGGCCGGCAAATTTCTACGATCTGGTGATCCAGGTGGCGATCGTGCGGCCCGGCCCGATCCAGGGCGACATGGTGCATCCGTACCTGCGCCGCCGGCGTGGTGAGGAGGCGGTGGATTATCCGTCGGAGGATCTGAAGGCGGTGTTCGAACGCACCCTGGGCGTGCCGCTGTTCCAGGAACAGGTGATGAAACTGGCGATCGTGGCGGCCGGCTATACGGCCGGTGAAGCCGATCAATTGCGTCGGGCGATGGCGGCGTGGAAGCGCCATGGCGGCATGGAGCATCATCGCGACCGGATCATGCGCGGCATGCTCGAACGTGGCTATACCGCCGAGTTTGCGGCGCGGTTGTTCGAGCAGATCAAGGGTTTCGGCAGCTACGGTTTTCCCGAGAGCCATGCGGCCAGCTTTGCCGGCATCGTCTACGCCAGCTGCTGGCTGAAGTGCCACGAGCCGGCCGCGTTCGCCTGCGCCCTGCTCAATGCGCAGCCGATGGGTTTCTACGCGCCGAGCCAGATCGTGCAGGATGCCCAGCGCCACGGCATCGCGGTGCGCGCGGTGGATGTGCACCACAGCGACTGGGACTGCACGCTGGAAGACGACGCGCGTGGCCGTGGCCAGCCGGCGATCCGGCTGGGGCTGCGGCAGGTGCGGGGTTTTCGGCAGGATGCCGCCGAACGGCTTGCGGCGGCGCGGGCCGAGCGCGATTTCGTGGATGTGGTTGACCTGTGCAGTCGCACCGGCATCGATCGCCGGCAACAGGATCTGCTGGCCGAAGCCGGTGCCATGCGTCAGCTGGCCGGGCATCGACATCGGGCGAAATGGGCGGTGGCCGGCGTCGAGGCGCAGCTGCCGCTGTTCGATCGGGTCAGTCCGGCCGAGCAACCCGTCACGCTGCCAGCGCCTTCGGTCGGCGAAGACCTGGTCGCCGACTACGCGCACACCGGACTGACTCTGGGACCGCATCCGCTGCAGCTGTTGCGTGCGCGATTGCAGGCCGGGCGCTATGTCGACTCACGCAGTCTGCGTACGCGCCCGCACCAGAGCTGGGTGCGCGCTGCCGGTCTGGTCACCCAGCGGCAGCGGCCGCAGACCGCCAGCGGGGTCACCTTCATCACCATGGAAGACGAGCATGGTTTCGTGAACGTGGTGATCTGGAGTCACGTGGCCGAGCGGCAGCGGCGTGCCTATCTGGAGGCTCGGCTGCTGGGCGTGGAAGGGCAGTGGGAGGCGGTCGATGGCGTCAGTCATCTGATCGCCCATCGACTCACCGACATGAGCGGCCTGCTGGGTGCGCTCGACAGCCGCTCGCGCGACTTTCACTGAGGCTGAGCCGGCTCAGGCCAGACTGGTGGCAACGCCGAAACTGATCGCCATGATCACCGCCACCGCCATG
>JBBQOR010000311.1:0-4084 GCA_038331055.1 Burkholderiales bacterium | reverse complement strand
GGGGCTGGCCACGCAGGTGGCGCCGTAGGTCTCCATCAGCGCGCGCCGATACGGCTTCTGCTCGTAGCTGACGCGCACCTGGAAGACCTGCACCTGGATGCCGAAGAGCGATCCGGCGAAGGCCAGCGACGAGCCCCACTGGCCGGCACCCGTCTCGGTGGTGAGCTTCTTAACCCCGGCCTCGGCGTTGTACCAGGCCTGCGGCACGGCGGTGTTGGGCTTGTGGCTGCCGGCCGGCGACACGCCCTCGTACTTGTAGTAGATCTTTGCCGGCGTACCGAGCATCTTCTCCAGCCGGTGCGCACGCACCAGGGGCGAGGGCCGCCACAGCTTGAAGACCTCGCGCACCGGCTCGGGGATCGCGATCTCGCGCTCGCCCGACATCTCTTGCGCGATCAACGCCATCGGGAACAGCGGCGCCAGGTCGTCCGGGCCCAGCGGCTTGAGCGTGCCCGGGTGCAGCGGCGGCGCCAGCGGCACCGGCAGGTCGGCCTGGATGTTGTACCAGTGGGTCGGCATCCGGCTCTCGTCGAGCAGGAACTTGGTCGGTGTGCTCATCTCGGGTCTCCTTCGGGTTGACGGTCAGGGCTGCAGCACCTCCAGCGCGCGGTCCAGCCCGCCGTCGGTGATGCTGATCATCGCCTCGACGGCGACGGCCGGCTTCGGGTGATACGCGATGGACAGGCCGGCGGCCTTCATCATCGGCAGATCGTTGGCGCCGTCGCCGACGGCGATCACCTGCGACGCCTCGATGCCCATCAACTCGGTCACCTCGAGCAGCACGCGCCGCTTCTCGGCGCCGTCGACGATGTCGCCCCAGGGGCGCTGCAGCAGCGTACCGGTGAGCCGGCCCTGCGCGACACCCAGCGTGTTGGCGCGCGCGAAGTCCAGGCCCAGGCGCCGCCGTACTCGCTCGCTGAAGAAGGTGAAGCCGCCGGAGATGAGCAGCGTTTTCAGCCCCGCCGCCTGGCAAGCGCGCACGAAGGTCTCGACGCCCGGGTTCAGCTGCAGCCGCTCGTCGTAGACCCTTTGCAAGGCGGCCTCAGGCGCGCCGGCCAGCAGTGCCACGCGCCGTCGCAGGCTCTCCTTGTAGTCGTCGATCTCGCCGCGCATCGCCGCCTCGGTGATGGCTGCCACCTCGCGCTTGCGGCCGACCAGATCGGCGATCTCGTCGATGCACTCGATGGAGATCAGTGTGGAGTCCATGTCGAACGCGACCAGCTTGAACTCAGCCAGCTTCAGCGGCGGCGTGAAGCCGCGCACGGTCAGGCCAGAGCTGCTTTCGCTTGAGGTCATCTCACGCTCACAGGCCTCGGCGACCGGGTGCGCCTGCCGAAGATGGGCGCGTCGGGGCGGGACATGTGTCTGGGGATGCAGCTCACGCTGCCAGCGCGTCAGCCAGCGACTGCGTCAGGTGGGGTGCCTTGCGGCCCAAGGGCAGGTCTTCGGTCACCACGCGCTGGCCCAGCGTCTGCGCCAAAGCGAGACAGCGCGCGTCGTAGGCCGACACGGCCAAGCGCTGGGCGAGCATGAGGACATCGGCATGCGGCGCGTCGTGCAGCACCAGGCCCAGTCCACGAACGGCAACGTCCAAGTTGGCCAGCGCACTGGGCAGTTCTGCCTTGCCGCGCAGCGCGTCTGGCAGGTTCTTGACGACGAGGTTGGACATGACGGCCTCTGTGGAGAGCACGAGGTAAACGGAGGGGAACCGTGATGGTAATTGCGCCCGGGCGCTTGATGGCGGACGGGTGTCGAAGCGCGGAGCGGAGCGGAGCGGGGCAGAGCGGGGCAGAGCAGGGTTCAGGGCCGTCCCGATGACTACGCCGCAGCCACCAGCGGCTGACCCAGCGCCCGCAGCACATCGCGCACGTACTGCGCGCGTTCCTTCGGGTCGTCGAAGCCGCGTTCGATGCGCAGCTTGTCGTTGCCGGCCAGCTTGACGCTGCGGTTCTTCTGCACCAGCGCGATGATGCGCGCAGCCTCCACCGGTGGGTTCGGCCTGAAGGTGATGTTCATCAGCTTCGGCCCCGCGTCGACCTTCACCACGCCGTAGGCGCGGGCCTGCACACGCAGCCGGTGGGTGTCGAAGAGGGTTTGCCCCTGCGTCGGCAGCTTGCCGAAGCGGTCGGTGATTTCTTCGAGCAGCGCATCGATCTGCTCGGGCTTCTCGGCGCTGGCCAGGCGCTTGTAGAGGTTCAGACGCACGTGCACGTCGCCGCAGTAGGCATTGGGCAGCAGGGCCGGCGCGTGCAGGTTGACCTCGGTGCCGCCGAACAGACCGCCCAGCGGGTTCAGCAGGTCGGGCTCGCGGCCGCTCTTGAGCGCGCGCACCGCCTCGGCCAGCATGTCGTTGTAGAGCTGGAAGCCGACCTCCATCATGTTGCCGCTCTGGTTCTCGCCCAGCACCTCGCCCGCGCCGCGGATCTCCAGGTCGTGCATCGCCAGGTAGAAACCGCTGCCCAGCTCCTCCATCTGCTGGATGGCGTCCAGCCGCTGCGCGGCCTGCTTGGTCAGGCCCTGGATCTCGGGCACCAGCAGGTAGGCGTAGGCCTGATGGTGGCTGCGGCCGACGCGGCCGCGCAGCTGGTGCAGCTGCGCCAGGCCGAACTTGTCGGCGCGGCTGATGACGATGGTGTTGGCGCTGGGCACGTCGATGCCGGTCTCGATGATCGTCGAGCACAGCAGCAGGTTGTGGCGCTGGGCAACGAAGTCGCGCATCACGCGCTCGAGCTCGCGCTCGGGCATCTGGCCGTGGGCGACAGCGATGCGCGCCTCGGGCAGCAGCTCGGCCAGTTTCTCGCGCCGGTGCTGGATGGTCTCGACCTCGTTGTGCAGGAAGTAGACCTGGCCGCCGCGCTTCAGCTCGCGCAGCACCGCCTCGCGGATGGTGCCATTGCCCTCGTTGCGCACGAAAGTCTTGATGGCCAGCCGGCGCTGCGGCGCCGTGGCGATCACCGACAGATCGCGCAGGCCTTCCAGCGCCATGCCCAGCGTGCGCGGGATGGGTGTGGCGGTCAGCGTCAGCACGTCCACCTCGGCGCGCAGCGCCTTCATCGCCTCTTTGTGGCGCACGCCGAAGCGATGCTCTTCGTCGATCACCAGCAGACCCAGGCGCTTGAACTTCACGTCGGACGAGAGCAGCTTGTGCGTGCCGACCACGATGTCGATGGTGCCGTCCTCGATGCCCGCAAGCGCCGCCTTCACCTCCTTGGGCGTGCGAAAGCGCGACAGCTCGGCCACCTTCACCGGCCAGGCGCCGAAGCGGTCGACCAGCGTCTGGTAATGCTGTTCGGCCAGCAGCGTGGTGGGGGCCAGGATGGCGACCTGCTTGCCGCCGTGCACCGCTACGAAGGCGGCGCGCAGCGCCACCTCGGTCTTGCCGAAGCCGACATCGCCGCAGACCAGCCGGTCCATCGGCCGCGGGCTGACCATGTCCTGGATGACCGCGTGGATGGCGGCGCGCTGGTCCGGCGTCTCCTCGAAACCGAAGCTGGTGGCGAAGGCCTCGTAGTCGTGCGGGCTGAAGCGGTGTGCGAATCCTTCCCGCGCGGCGCGCCGGGCGTACAGGTTGAGCAGCTCGGCGGCGGCGTCGCGCACCTGCTCGGCAGCCTTGCGCCGCGCCTTTTCCCACTGCCCCGAGCCCAGGCGGTGCAGCGGGGCCTCGTCGGCGCTGACGCCGGTGTAGCGGCCGATCAGGTGCAACTGCGCCACCGGCACGTACAGCGTGGCGTGGTCGGCGTACTCCAGGTGCAGGAACTCGCTGGAGCCTTCGCCGAGGTCGATGTCGATCAGCCCGCGGTAGCGTCCGATGCCGTGGTTGACGTGCACCACCGGGTCGCCGACGTTAAGCTCGGACAGGTCCTTGATCAGCGCTTCAACGTCACTGACCTGTTCCTGCTTCTTGTTGCGCCGGCGTATGGTAGTGCCTGCCGCAAACAGCTCAGTTTCGGTGATGAACTGGACCGATGACCCGCCGGGCGCCGAATCGGCTTCGATCCAGTGGAAGCCTTCGGCCAGCGGCGCCGATGCGATCGCGACCTTCTGATTGCCGGCGATGAATTCGGCCAGCGACGCGACGCCGGGA
>JBBQOR010000310.1:0-4089 GCA_038331055.1 Burkholderiales bacterium | reverse complement strand
CGAACGACGGCGCGATCACGCAGGCAATGCCCATGCCCTGCAAGGCCCAGACCGCGTGCTCGCGTGAAGAGCCGCAGCCGAAGTTCGGTCCGGCAACCAGGATCGGCGCGCGGCGCCAGCCGGGCTGGTTCAACACGAAGTCAGGGTTCTCGGAGCCGTCGTCCCTGAAGCGCAGCGGGGCGAAACCCCAGGCGCCGAGCTGGTCGTGCGGGCAGCGCGCCAGTTGCTCGATGCGGATGATCACGTCGGTGTCGACGTTGGCCAGCGGCAGCGGTGCTGCAATGCCGCTGATGGTGGTCACCGACTTCATGACCCGCTCCCAGCAGGCAATTGCTCGACGATGCGCCCGGCGATCGCGCAGGCTGCGGCCACCGACGGGTTGGCCAGGTGGGTGCGCGCGCCCGGGCCCTGGCGGCCGACGAAGTTTCGGTTCGAGGTCGATACGCAGCGCTGGCCGGACGCCACCTGCTCCCCATTGGCACCGACGCACAGCGAGCAGCCGGGGCTGCGCCACTCGAAGCCGGCCGCGGTGTAGATCTTGTCGAGGCCTTCGCTTTCTGCGGCCCGGCGCACGTCTTCCGAACCCGGCACCACCCACGCGGTGACATGGGACGCCACCCGCCGGCCGACCAGCACCCTGGACGCGGCCCGCAGATCGTCGAGCCGTCCATTGGTGCACGAGCCGATGAAGACGCGGTCGATCGGTGTTCCGGCAATCGGCTGGCCGGGCACCAGGCCCATGTAGGCCAGCGCCTTGGCGATCGCGTCGGCAGCGGCGGCATTGGCGGCCTGCGCCGGGTCGGGCACGGTGGCGTCGAGTGCGATCGCCTGCTCGGGGCTGGTGCCCCAGGTGATGTGCGCGCCGACCGTGCCGGCGTCGATCTGCTCTTCGCGATCGAAGCGCGCACCGGGATCGCTTTTCAGCGTGCGCCAGCTCGCCAGCGCGGCGTCCCAATCCGCGTTGGCAGGAGCGAAACGGCGACCCTGCAGCCAGGCGAAGGTGACCTCGTCGGGCGCGATCATGCCGATGCGCGCGCCCATCTCGATGCTCATATTGCACAGGGTCTGACGACCGGCCATCGCCATCGCCTCGATCACCGGTCCGGCGTATTCAACCGCGAAGCCGGTACCAGCCGCCGCGCCCAGCCGGCTGATGATCGCCAGGATCAGGTCCTTGGCTTCGACGCGAGGACGCAGCTGGCCGTTGACCGTGATGCGCATGCGTTTCGGCCGCTGTTGCACGATGGTCTGGGTGGCCAGCACATGGACGATCTCGCTCGCGCCCACGCCCCAGGCGAGCGCACCGAGCGCACCATGCGTGCTGGTATGGCTGTCGCCGCAGACCAGCAGCGCGCCGGGCAGCGTGAGCCCCAGCTCGGGGCCGATCACGTGCACGATGCCGTGGCCCGGCTGGTTGACCTCGAACTGCCGGATCGCGTGGCGGCGGCTGCCTTCAGAGAGTCCGTCGATCAGAACCTTGGCCCAGTCGTGATCGGAGCCGGTTCGATGCGGCGCCGACGAGACCACGTGATCGGCTGTGGCGAAGGTCAGCTCTGGGCTGTGCACAGGCAGATCACGTTTGGCCAGCGCCGCGAACGCCGGCCCACCGCCGAGGTCGTGTATCAGGTGTCGATCGACGTGCAGCAGCGCCGCGCCGTCGCCCAGGTCGGCAACGATATGGGCGTCCCACAGCTTGTCGAATAGGGTTCGCGGCGAACCGCCGCTTGCAGCCGCCTGGTTATCGGCGCTAGTTCCACTGGTCACGGCTGCCCCGCCTTGACGTATTTCGTCTCGAACGCCCACACGTCCTCGAAGCCAACCAGTTCATGCAGCTGCTTCATGGTGTAGGCCGGTACTGGCGAGCCCTGGGTGCTGCCGTGCTCCTTCAGCCAAGCGAAGTTGTTCTCCAGCGCCGCGCAGACCACGCCCATGCCGGCCGACGGATAGATCGCTATGTTGAATCCCCACGCCTGCAGATCGGCCTGGGGAATCTCCGGCGACGTGCCGGTGGGCACCATGTTGGCGAGCAACCAGGCGTCGACCGACTCGCCGATGCGGCGGAACTCGTCGGCCGACTCGGGCGCCTCGATGAACACGATGTCGGCACCGGCCTTTGCAAAGGCCTTGCCGCGCTTGATGGCCTCGTCCAAGCCCAGTGCCGTTCTGGAATCGGTGCGCGCGATGATCAGCGTGTCGTCGTTGCGGCGCGAGTCGACGGCCACCTCGATGCGGCGCAGCATGTCGGGCAGCGGCAACACCCGACGGTTCGGCGTGTGGCCGCATTTTTTGGGCATCTCCTGATCCTCGATCTGGATCGCCTGCACGCCGGCTTCCTCGTAACCGCGCACGGTCTGCCGGACATTGATCAGGCCGCCGAAGCCGGTATCGGCGTCGGCTATGAGCGGCGTCGTCGTGCCTCCGGCAATCGCACGCGCGCGCCCGACCATGTCGGTGTAGGTGACGAGGCCCGCATCGGGCTGCCCGAGGTAAGAGCCGGACACGCCGTAGCCGGTCATGTAGAGTGCCTTGAAACCCATGCGGTCGGCGATGTGTGCCGAGAACATTTCGAAGACCCCCGGCGCGAGAATGAATTCACCGCCTGCAAGCAGGTCCTTGAGTCGTTTGGTCGCGGTCATGGCAATCTTCCTTTCAGGATCGGATTTGAAATTGGGGCGGTGGCGCGCCGGTGGCGTCTCAAGTGCCGAAGCGTCCGTGCACGCGCCGCTCCAGCGCCAGCAGCAGCCAGCTCGCCGCAGTGGCGAGCACCACCAGCAAGAGAGCCAGCGCGATGATCACGCCGGACTCGTTGGTTTCCATCGCCTTGATCAGCAGGTAGCCAATGCCGCGCTGCGAGGCGAACATCTCGCCGATCAGCGTGCCGAGCAGCGTTAGCGAGAAACCGAGCCGGAAGCCGGTGACGATCTCAGGCAGGCTGGCGGGTACCAGCACGCCGGTGAACATCTGCACCGGGGTAAGTCGCATCGAGCGGCCGGCGCGCAGGTAGACCTGCGGGATGTTGCGCACCGCGCTCATCGTGAACAGGATCACCGGGATGATGCCGTGCAGCGCGCCAAATGCGATCTTGGCCGACATGCCGAGACCGAACAGCAGCAGCACCACCGGGTACAGCGTGATTTTCGGGATCGAGTACAGGCCGACCAGCAAGGGCTCGCTGACCTCGCCTGACAAGCGGTGTGCACCGAGCAGCGTGCCGATGCCGAGCCCGCCGACCAGCGAGATCACCAGCGCAACGGCAAAGGCGCTGCCGGTCTCACGGGCATGGCCGGCGAACGACGGGTCGGCCAGCAGGCTACCCAGGCGCCGCAGCGTCGCCAGCGGGTTGGTGAGCACCTCGGGACCGACCAGCATCGACAGCAACTGCCAGAGCACCAGCAGCGAGGCGAGCAGCAGCAGCTTGTCCAGCGTGGCCGTCGATGGCGCGAGCCGTGACGGGCTTGTTGCGGTGGAGGCTGTCATTCAGCGCCCTCCACGGCGCAGGTACAGGCGCCGCTCCCACGAGTACAACAGCATGTTCAACCCGCCGACAAATCCCAGCAGGAGGATCATCAGACCGTACATCGTCGCGTTGTCGAAGCTGTTGTAGGCGAATGCGATCTCGAAGCCCAAGCCGGCGCCGCTGAGCACGAACTCACCCGCGATCACGCCGATGAAGGCATAGACGATGGCCAGCTTCAGCCCGGTGAACAAGTGGGGTGCACACGAGGGCAGCACCAGCCGGAACAAGGTCTGCTGAGGGGGCAGGCGCATGGCCTGGGCCGTGCGCCGCAACACCCGCGGCACGCGCTCGAAACCCTGCAAGGTGTTGAGCGCCATCGCCACCACCGCGAAGATGAAGCCGATCGCCACCAGCGGCCAGCGGTTCAGGCCGAACAGCACGATGAACAAGGGGTAGAAGATGAAGGTCGGTACCGCGTAGTAACTGGCCAGGAGCGGATCGGCCGCGCGCCTGAAGCGCGGCAGGCGGTATAGCAGCCAGCCGGCGGCAAAGCCGAACACCACCGCAAGCGCGGCGGCCATGGCCACATTGGACAGCGTCAGCAGGATGGGCTTAGTGTAGCGGCCCGAGGC
>JBBQOR010000309.1:0-4119 GCA_038331055.1 Burkholderiales bacterium | reverse complement strand
GATCGCCATCGCGCCCTTGATGTTGTGCGCCACCGCCTCCGCCGCGGCGTTGGACAGATCGTCCAGCGGCAGGATCAGCACATGGTTGCGCACGCCTGCTCGGCCGTTCTCGCGCCGGTAGCCCAGGAAGGTGGTGTCGCTGCTGACGATGCTCATCGTGAAGTCTCCGAAAGGTTCAACGGGCCACTGCGGGTTCGGGCGTCGTCACCAGCGCTTTCACCACCGCTTGGTCTTGATGTTGTGCACGTGGGCGTGCTCGCCGGCCTGTACCAGTGCCACCACGCGGCCGATGTCGACCCCGTACTTGACGACGGTGTCGCCCACCGCCATGTCGCGCAACGCCACCTTGTGGCCGATCGGAATGTCCTGGCGGGCGACGACGCTGGTCATGCGGTCGTCGTCCATGATCCAGCCGGTGAGCGCCATGCCGGCGCTCACGCCTTCAACCACCACCACGGCCACCGAGTCGTCGGCGTCATGCAGGACGAAGTGGATCATCGAGGTCTCCTGTGCTGCGGGTGAGGGGCTGCCCGGATGCGCATGCTGATGGCGGTCTTTGCGACTGTCAAACAGGTCATATGTATGACTTGCACGATGTGTGGTTGTCGGCTGCTAGCATCAGCCGGTGAATGCCCCGCGCAAGGCCCTCGCCCGGCCGCTGGCCTTGAACCTGGCGCCGATCGCCCCCGGCGCCGGAGGCTTGCCGCTGTACCGCCGGGCCAAGCGCAGCCTACTGCAGGCCATCGAGGCCGGCGGCTGCACACCCGGCGAGGCGCTGCCCAGCGAGACCATCCTGGCAGCGGCGCTGCGCGTCTCGGTGGGCACGCTGCGCCACGCGGTCGACGAGCTGGTGGCCGAGCACATCCTGGTGCGCCAGCAGGGCCGCGGCACCTTCGTGGCCACGCACGATGCCGACCGCTTCCTGTTCCAGTTCTTCCACGTCGAGCGCAGCGACGGCCTGCGTGAGGCGCCGCTGGTGGAGCTGCTGGCCTTCGGGCGCCAGCGCGCCGAGCCGGATGCCGCGCGCGCGCTGCGCCTGCATGAGGGTGACCCCGTGCTGGCTTTCGAGAACCGTTTGTCGCTGCAGGGCCGGCCGGTGGTGCATGACCGCATCGTGCTGCCCGCGTTGCTGTTCCGCGGCCTGACCGAGAAGCGTCTGCGTGAGCGGCCGGGCACGCTGTACCAGCTCTACCAGTCGGACTTTGCCGTCACCGTGGTGCGCGCCGCTGAGCGTGCACGCGCGGCGGCGGCTGATCGCGCCGCGGCCCGTGTGCTGGGCGTGCGCCAGGGCTCACCGGTGCTCGAAGTGCGGCGCACCGCGCTGGCCTTCGGCGAGCGCCCCGTGGAGTACCGCGTCTCGGTGGTCGACACCGGCCGTCACGACTATGTGCACACCTTGTCGCGGCGCGAGGTGGCGCGTTGATCGCCGTTGCCCGGGGCCTTGTCCTGCAGCTACGGACCTTGCTGCCGGGGACGGCGCTGGCCGGCGTGGTGGCGCTGGCCGCGACCTTTGTCTCCACGCTGCACGGCGGGCCGCAGCTTCTGTATGCGTTGTTCTTCGGCATGGCTTTCAACTACTTCACCGAAGAGGGCTCGCGTGCGCACTCCGGTATCGATTTCTGCGGCCGCACGGTGCTGCGGCTGGGCGTCGGGCTGCTGGGCGCGCGCATCACGGCCGACCAGATCATCGGCCTGGGCCCCGGCAAGGCGCTGGTGGTGGTGCTGGCGGTGGCGACAACGATCGGCTTCGCCATCGCATGCGCGCGGCGGCTCGGGCTGACGGTGCGCCAGGGCGTGCTGTCCGGCGGCTCGGTGGCCATTTGCGGGGCCTCGGCTGCGCTGGCGATTGCGGCGGTGCTGCCGCGTGAAAAGAATAGCGACCGCTTCACGCTGTTGGTGGTGGTGACGGTCACCACGCTGTCGACCATCGCGATGGTGCTCTACCCGCTGCTGGCTCGCGCGCTGGGGCTGGATGCGCGGCTGGCCGGGCTGTTTCTGGGCGGCACCATCCACGACGTGGCGCAGGTGGTCGGTGCCGGCTACACGCTGGGCCACGACACCGGCGACGTGGCGACGGTGGTCAAGCTGTTTCGTGTCGCCCTGCTGACGGTGGTGGTGCTGATCGTCTCGGCGGTCTACCGCCGCCAGCGCGCCGAGGCCGCCGCGGCCGCTGCAGAAGGCGGTGCACGGCAGTCGCTGGTGCCGTGGTTCCTGTGGCTCTTCGTGGGGCTGGTGATCATCAACTCGGCCGGCGTGGTGTCGGCGCCGGTGCGCGATGCGCTGGGCAGCATCTCGCGCGCCTGCCTGGTGGTGGCCATTGCTGCGCTGGGCATGAAGACCAGCCTGCGCCAGTTGGCCGACGCAGGCTGGCAGCCGCTCGCGTTGATCGTCGCCGAGACGCTGTGGATCGCGCTGTTCGTGCTGGCCGCGCTGTGGTGGCTGCGCTAGTGCGGTGCGCCGAGCTGTTCAGTACCTATGCATGCAGCGTCTTCAGGTCGCGCAGGACCGGGATGCCGAACGCCCGGTCGACGTCAGCTCATCTCGACCGCTGATTCGCCGTGCCGTGCCGTGCCGTGCCGTACCGCGCAGCGCTGCGCTGCGACGCACGACTCAGGCTGGCGCTTCTTGCTGCAATGACGCCGTCGCCGGCAGCGGTTCATTCAAGAGCCTGGCGATATCCAGGATGCCCGCTCCGAACGCACCAGGCTGCTGGTTGGGCATTCGCCGCGCCGTCGCCTTCACCACCGCCTTGAACGCTTCCACCCGTTGCCACGCCTGCGGGTAAGCCGCGTCGAGCGCGCCGCCGTGACGTGCCAGCCACAGTGCCGCTGTGCCTGATGTGATGGCGGCGGCGTATGAGGTCCCGTCGCCTCGACCTGCATAAGCCGGTGTCGACGGCGGGCGCATTTCAGCCCGGTGGATGTGCGCAGCCGGCGCAGCCCAATCGACTGCCGAACCGTACGCGCTTTGGCCCCAGGGCACGCTGCCCACCGTACTGCCGGCGGCAGCGATGGTGCGCCGGCCATGTGCCGGTGAAATGACGTGCCGCAGCGGTTGTCCGGCTGCGCACACGAAGATCACCCCCGCCAGATAAGCCTCGTCGATCGCCCGATCCAACACCCGAATCTGTGTGCGCGGGAGAAATCCCATGCTCAGGTTGATCACCGACACCTTTGCCTCATTGACCAGGTATCGCACAGCCTGTGCCAGTTGACGCTGGGCATGGCTGATCAGAACGACATCGGCGATACGCACCGGCACCAGAGGCACCCGGGGTGCGATGCCGAAGTACGGTCCACCGGGTGCGCTCGGGTCGTGGCCGCAGATCACGCTGCCGACCCGGGTTCCGTGACCGTCCATCAGACCCGTCAAGGGATCGATGCCGTGCCCGGGACCCGGATCGCCCCCATCTTCACCTACCGCGAAGAATGTTCGCGCAGCAGCCTCATCCAGCCACGGCTGACCACCGAAGCCGAACACCGGGTGCGGTGTGTAGCCAGTGTCGATCTGCCCGACTTTGACGGGCCCCCAAACGACTCGATCAGGGCCTCCCCAGTGTTGCTGCCAGGCGGCCTTGACGTTCACCTCGTCCAGATGCCAACCCGGCGTCACGCCCAGGCTCATTCGCGCCGAAAGCGCAGAGACATCGCGCTTGGCCAGGCGAGCCAGCGCCTGGGTGTCGGTCAGGGGCTGACTGCTGACGATGCCGGCGGCGCGGAGCACCGCGGCACGGCCAGCGGCACCGTAGGCACGCTGAAGCGCTGTCAAGGTAGAGCCGGCGAGAAGCGCTTCCCGCGGTCCGAGCGCCATCAGCCCTGGATCGACGCCTGGCAAATAGTCGGCGAGGGTCTGTTGGCTGTGTAACAGACCGCGTTCATCAACAAGCACCCGTTGGTCTTGCGTCATGGCATTTCACTCCTGCGCAGAGTCGAATGTATGAAGTGTTGGCTTCTGGTCCGGGGCCGCCATCCTCACGGCGGGGGATGGACAGGCGGATCAGCATGGACGTGGACGACGGTGTCGGTGCCGGTCGAGCGCATCCTGCCACGGTGCGCGTCGAAGTCAGTTCGCGGCCCTGCCTCGGGTGAGCCCTGGGCCAGCAGTGCCAACAGAATGTTG
>JBBQOR010000308.1:0-4128 GCA_038331055.1 Burkholderiales bacterium | reverse complement strand
CACCATCAGCAAGAGCCGCCGCCGTTCCTTCAGCGTCACGTCGGCGGCGCGGCTGAGCAGGTTGTCCGCAAAGCCGTGCGCGATCGCCGCCAGCGTCTTCATCGAGCAGGGCGCGACGATCATCGCTGCGGTGTCGAAGCTGCCGCTGGCAAGGCAGGCGCCGACATCGCCGTGCGCGTAGGCGCAGTCGGCCTCGGCCTCCAGCTGCGGGCGGCTCAGGCCCAGTTCATGGTGCACGTTCAGCACGCCGGCGGGGGTGACCACCAGATGCGTCTCTGCGCCCAGCGCGCGCGCGCGCTGCAGCAGCCGCAGCCCGTACACCGCGCCGGTGGCGCCGGTGATGCCGACGACGAGGCGGCGCGTCACGTCGCCAGCCGGTCCATGCTGGTCAAGCGCGCGCGGCGAGCACCTGCTGCAGCTCGCCCGACTCGTACATCTCGTTCATGATGTCCGAGCCGCCGACGAACTCGCCGCTCACGTACAGCTGCGGGATGGTCGGCCAGTTGGCGTACTCCTTGATGCCCTGGCGAATGTCCTGGTCCTCCAGCACGTTCACGGTCTCAATGCGGTCCACACCGCAGGCCTTCAGGATCTGGATTGCGCGGCCGGAGAAGCCGCACATCGGGAACTGTGCCGTGCCCTTCATGAAGAGCACGACGTCGTTGGACTTGACGATCTGGTCGATGGTTTGATGCACGTCGGACATGGTGGCTTCCTGGGACGAGGTTTGATCAGCCCGGATTCTGCGGCATCGCGGCCGAGCCCGATGCGCGGCCGCCGCTGCAGCGATCCAGCCCGGCCGGGTCAGTGCGCGTGCCCAGTGGCATCAGTCCGGCCGCGGCCAGCAGTCCGCGAACGGCCGCGCCTTGGTCGAAGCCATGTTCGAGCAGCAGGGCGCCGCCGGGCTTCAGGTGGGCCAGCGCGCCCTGGGCAATCTCGCGCAGGGCGTCCAGGCCGTCGCCGCCCGGGCTCAGCGCCAGCAGCGGCTCATGCGACAGCGCCGGCAGATGCGGGTCGTCGGCGGCAATGTAGGGCGGGTTGGCGACGACCAGATCGAAGCGGCGGCCGGCCAGCGGCTGCCACCAGCGGCCGCTGACGAACTCGATCTCCACCGCGTGGCGCACCGCGTTCTGTCGCGCCACCTGCAGCGCCTGCGGGCTTAAGTCGCTGGCGCAGATCCGGGCCGATGTGCCCTGGCGCGCCAACGCCACCGCCAGTGCGATGGCGATGGCGCCGCTGCCGGTGCCCAAGTCGGCGATGGTGGGGGCTGGGCCATCCGCCGACGCGGCCAGCCGTTCAAGCGCCCAGTCGACCAGGCCCTCGGTCTCGGGCCGTGGCACCAGCACGCTGGGGCCGACATGCAGCGCCAGCCCGTGGAACTCGCGCTCGCCCAGCAGATAGGCCAGCGGCACACCTGCGGCGCGCTGCTGCACGGAGGCGTCGAAGGCCTGCTGGTCAGCGGCGGCGAGCAGCGCGTCGTCGTGCGCGATCAGCCATTCGCGCCGGCAGCGCAACTGGCGCGCCAGCAGGCACTGTGCGTCCAGCCGCTCCAGCCCGGCGGCGCGCGCGTGCTGCAGCGCCTGGGCCACGGTCGGCAGGTTGTCGCTGTCGGGCCCGTTCATGGCAGGCCCCCGCCAGCCTCTAGCTGGGCCAGCTGCTGCTCGGCGCGCGCGGCCTGCAGGGCCTGCACCAGCTCGTCGAGGTCGCCGTCCATCACCGCGCCCAGGCGGTACAGCGTCAGGTTGATGCGGTGGTCCGTCACGCGGCCCTGCGGGAAGTTGTAGGTGCGGATGCGGTCGCTGCGGTCGCCGCTGCCGACCAGCGCCTTGCGCGTGGCGGCCTCCTTGGCGGCACGCTCGCTGCGCTCCTTGTCGCGCAGCCGTGCCACCAGCACGGCCATCGCCTTGGCCTTGTTGCGGTGCTGGCTGCGGTCTTCCTGGCACTCGGCGACGATGCCGCTGGGCAGGTGGGTGATGCGGATCGCGCTGTCGGTCTTGTTGATGTGCTGGCCGCCGGCGCCGCTGGCGCGGAAGGTGTCGATGCGCAGCTCGGCCGGGTTCAGCGTCACTTCTTCGGCCTCGTCAGGCTCTGGCATCACGGCCACCGTGCAGGCGCTGGTGTGGATGCGGCCCTGGGCCTCTGTGGCCGGCACGCGTTGCACGCGGTGGCCGCCGGACTCGAAGCGCAGGCGGCCATACACGCCGGCACCTTCGATGCGCAGCACCAGCTCCTTGAAGCCGCCGATCTCGGCCGTGCTTTCGCTCAGCACCTCGACGCGCCAGTGCTGGCGCTCGCACCAGCGCAGGTACATGCGCGCAAGGTCGCCGGCGAAGAGAGCCGACTCGTCACCGCCGGTGCCGGCGCGGATCTCGACGAAGGCGTTGCGCGTGTCCTCGGGGTCCTTGGGCACCAGCAACAGACGCAGCTCGGCCTGCAGCCGCGTCATGTCGGCCTCGGCCTCTGCGATCTCGATGTGCGCCAGTTCCGCCATCTCGGGGTCGCCCAGCATCTCGCGTGCGCTGGCCAGGTCGGCCTCGCGCTGGCGATGCCGGCGGTAGCGCTGCACCACTGCGTTCACCTCGGCCTGCTCGCGCGAGAGCAGCCGCCAGCGCAAATGGTCGGCCATCACCTCCGCATCGGACAGCGTGTGGTCGAGTTCGGCCAGACGCAGAGCCAGGCGTTCGAACTGCTGGCGCAGGGTGTCGTTCATGGTGTGCCGGGAGGCAGACTGGGAGGCCAAGCGGCCGCGCGATGGCGCCAGGGTGCACGCCCAGGCGTGCTGGCGACGGCGCGCCGCGTCGCTAGGGCTCGGTGCCCTGAGGCGGGTGGTTGCGCGCGGGCGAGTGCGTAGACGAGTGCGTGCGCGCGCCCTGGCGCAGGAACAGCCGAGAAACCGTGCCCGCCAGATGCTCGCGTTCGCTGCCTTCGGCGGCGTGCAGTTCGGCCATCGTGCCGTGCAGCATCTTGTGCGTCAGGCCGCGGGTGAGTGCTTCCAGCACCTCGTCTACGGGCTCGCCGCGTGCCAGCAGGCGGCGCGCGCGCTGCAGTTCGACGGCGGCCCAGTCGTCGGCCTGGCGATTCAGCGCCTGGATCAGCGGCACCGCGGCGCGCTGGTCCAGCCAATGCTCGAAGCTCTGTACGCCGGCGTCGATGATCGCCTCGGCCTGCTGCACTGCGGCCTGCCGCTTCTCGCCGCCTGTCTGCACCAGGGTGGTCAGGTCATCCACCGTGTAGAGATAGATGTCGTTGAGCTCGCCGACTTCAGGTTCGATATCGCGCGGCACGGCCAGATCGACCATGAAGATCGGCCGCCGGCGCCGTGCCTTCAGCGCGCTTTCGACGGCGCCCAGCCCGATGATCGGCAGCGTGCTGGCAGTGCACGAGATGACGGCGTCGAACTCGTGCAGCCGGTTGGGCAGGTCGGCAAGGCGCAGCGCCTGCGCGCCGAAGCGGTGGGCCAGCTTCTCGCCGCGGTCGAGCGTGCGGTTGGCGACTGCCATCGACTTGGGCGAACGCGCGGCAAAGTGCGTGGCCATCAGTTCGATCATCTCGCCAGCGCCGACGAAGAGCACGCGGATGTCGCGCAGGTCCTCGAACAGCTGCCCGGCCAGCCGCACCGAGGCGGCCGCCATGCTGATCGAGTGCGCGCCGATCTCGGTCGAGGTGCGCACTTCCTTGGCCACCGAAAACGAGCGCTGGAACAGCTGGTGCAGCGTGGTGCCCAGCGTGCCGGCGTCGTTGGCCTGCCGCACCGCCTGCTTCATCTGGCCCAGGATCTGCGGCTCGCCGAGCACCATCGAATCGAGCCCGGCGGCGACGCGGAAAGCGTGGCGCGCGGCGTCGCTGTCCTCGCGCACGTAGGTGTGATGCTGCAGCTGCCCGCCGGCCACGCCGCCATGCTGCGCGAGCCAGTCCACCGCCGGGCGCACCAGCTCGGAGATTGGCGCGCCGCTGGCCGCCACGTAGAGCTCGGTGCGGTTGCAGGTGGAAACGATGGCCGTCTCGGGTGCGGCCGGCTGCAGGCGCTCAGCCAGCGCGCGCAGCGCAGGGGTCAGTTGCTCGGGCGAAAAAGACAACCGACCGCGCAGATCGAGCGGCGCAGTGGTGTGGTTGAGGCCGAGCGCAATG
>JBBQOR010000307.1:0-4152 GCA_038331055.1 Burkholderiales bacterium | reverse complement strand
GATGACGATCGTCAACCCCGACGGGCAGATGTTCTTCTGCGCGCCGGCGTAGATCAGGCCGTAGCGCACCACGTCGAGCGGGCGCGACAGGATGTCGCTCGACATGTCGGCCACCAGCGGCACCTCGCCCACCTCGGGTGTGAAGTGGTACTGCACCCCGCCGATGGTCTCGTTACTGCAGATGTGCAGGTAGGCGGCGTCGGGGTCGAGCTGCCAGGTCTCGCGCGCCGGCACCGCGGTGTAGCCGCCGGCTGCGCCGCTGGCGGCGACGTGCACATGCGCATAGCGGGCAGCCTCCTGCATCGTGCGCCGCGACCACTCGCCGGTGTCGACGAAATCGATGCTGCGCCGCGTGCCCAGCAGGTTCATCGGCACGATCGCGTTCTCGCCGATCGCCCCGCCCTGCATGAAGAGCACCTTGTAGTCGGCCGGCACCGCCAGCAGCCGGCGCAACCGCGCCTCGGCGTCGGCCTGGATGGACATGAAGGCCTTGCCGCGGTGGCTCATCTCCATCACCGAGGTGCCCGTGCCCTGCCAGTCGAGCATCTCGGCCGCCGCTTGGCGCAGCACCGGCTCGGGCACTGCGGCAGGCCCGGGGCTGAAGTTGAAGACACGGCTCATCGGGGTTCTCCGGGACGGGCGCTGGATGTTTGACGGTTGGCGGAAGATTATCCGGCGCACATCGGACCATTCCATGAGATGCGGCACGCCACCGGCGCCAAGCTCGCGGCCAGCGGACGTCCGCTCAGCCCGGCCGCGCCACCAGCCACTGACGCATGCGCGAATACACGCCGGGGTCGCTCAGCAGGTCGAGATGGCCGACGCCCTGCGCCAGCCACTGGTGGTCGGGTTCGAAGTCCAGCCGACGCGACCTCAGACGGTGCTGACCCAGTGCGCTGGCCAGTGGCACGATGCCGTCGCCCAGCAGCTTCTCGCGCAGCTCGCCCGGGACGCGGCCGAGCGATCCGGCGATCGTGTAGCAGGCCACCGCGCTGGGTAGCGGCAGCGGCACCGGCATAGGCGCATGGGTATCGCGGCTGCCCGCCGTGGCGCCGTCCTGCCGCGGCCGATCCTGGTACAGCAGGCTGCCGTGCCGCAGGTCGATGATGCCGGCGCTGCGCAGCCGACCCAGCCGCGCGAAGGCCGAGGTGTAGGGGCTCGCGTCGAGCAGGCGATCGATCCAGTGGCCACCGCGCTCGAGCGGCGCGCCGTGGTGCGGCGTGCCGAGGAAGACCATCTTCGTCAGCTGCCGCGGCCAGTCGTCGCCGCGCTGCTGCGCCTGGTGCAGCGCGCTGCGCGCTACCAGCCCGCCCATGCTGTGGCAGAGCATCACGATCTCGGTCGGCGGTGCCGCAGCGACGGTGTGCAGGCCTTGCAGCAGGTCGGCCAGCTGCAGGCCGTTGTCGGCGATGTGCAGGCCCGTGTTGTAGTGCAGGTGCACTGGCGTGAAGCCACCGGCGGCCGCCAGCGCGGTGCCGTGGTGGTGGCCCTTGCGCTGCCAGTGTGCCGGTTGCATGCACAGGCCGTGGATCAGCAGCAGCACACGGCGGCCCGCCAGCGCGCTGGCGGCTTCCGTTGCCGGCAGCGGCCGGCCGTCTCGAATCAGCTGCATGCGGATCGCCAGCGGGTTGGCGCTGGCCTGCAGATGGTCGCCCAACACCCCGTTGAGCACCGCCAGCAGGGCATCGCGCTCGGCGCTGCCGGCGCCGGCCGCGGGCCCCAACAGCCTGGCCAATTGCCCCATTACGCCGTCCAGTGTGCCGCCCACCAGCCGTGTGACGCCGCGGATGCTGCGGTACACCAGCCCGGTGATGCCGCTGGTGGCCTGCGTCGACACAGCGCCCAGCGGCAGCGGCGCGCGGCTGATGTTGTGGTGCAGGTTCTCGACCAGGTTGGTCAGCCCGATCGTCGCCTCGATCGCCAGCCGGCTGGCACCGCGCAGGTCGGTGGCCACGCGGTGCGGGGCGGTGTTGCTGCCAGGCAGAGGATCGCTCATGACCGCATGATGCCTGGGGCTGCGCTGGCGCCGGCCGTGGCTTGGCCTGCGCTATCGTTCCGGTCCATGAGCGCCACCGTCCAGTCCAGCTTCTTCTGGCACGACTACGAGACTTTCGGCCGCGACGCGCGGCGCGACCGGCCGGCGCAGTTTGCCGGCGTGCGCACCGACCTCGATCTGAACGAGATCGATGCGCCGCTGCTGCGCTACTGCCGCCCGGCGCCCGACTTCCTGCCCGACCCCGAGAGCTGCCTGCTCACCGGCATCCTGCCGCAGCACGCGCTGCAGCACGGTGTGGCTGAGCACGCGTTTGCCCAGGCCATCCACGCGCAGTTCGCGCAGCCCGGCACCATCGGCTGCGGCTACAACAGCATCCGCTTCGACGACGAGTTCACGCGCTTCCTGTTCTGGCGCAACCTGATCGACCCCTACGGCCGCGAGTGGCAGAACGGCTGCAGCCGCTGGGACCTGCTCGATGTGGTGCGCTGCTGCTGGGCGCTGCGGCCCGAGGGCATCGAGTGGCCGCTGGGCGAAGACGGCCGGCCGAGCTTTCGTCTGGAGCTGCTCACACGCGCCAACGGCCTCGCGCACGAGGCGGCGCATGACGCGCTGTCGGACGTGCGCGCGACGATCGCGCTGGCCCGGCTGATCAAGGCCAGGCAGCCGCGCCTGTGGGCCTTCTGCCTGGGCTTGCGCGACAAGCAGGTGGTGCGCGACGAGATCGGCGTCGGCCGGCCCTTCGTGCATGTCTCCGGCCGCTATGCCGCTGAGCGCGGCTGCCTCGCGGTGGTCTGGCCGCTGGCGGTGCATCCGACCAACCGCAACGAATTGATCGTCTGGGATCTCGCCCATGACCCGGCCGAACTGGAAGGGCTGGACGCGGCCGCCATGCGCGCGCGGCTCTTCGTGCGCAACGACGAACTGCCCGAGGGCGTGCAGCGCCTGCCGCTGAAGACGGTGCATCTGAACCGCTCGCCGATCGTCATCGGCAAGCTCGCCACACTGGGCCCGGCCGCTGCGCGCTGGGGCATCGACCTGACGCAGGTGCAGCAGCACGCCGAGCGCGCCGCGGCGCTGCCCGGGCGGCTGCAGGAACTGTGGGCCGAAGTGTTCGTGCGCGGTGGCGATGGCGCCGCAGTGGATGTGGACGCCGATCTGTATGGTGGCTTCCTGCGCGACGCCGACCGCCGCCAGCTCGACCGCCTGCGTGCACTCGACCCGGATCAGCTGGCCGCGCGCCGGCCGGCCTTCGAGGACGAGCGGCTCGACGAACTGTTGTGGCGCTACCGCGCGCGCAACTTCCCGCACACGCTGGACGACGAGCAGCGCGCGGCCTGGACGCGGCACTGCAGTCAGCGCCTGCATGAAGGCGCCGGCGGCGCGCTGACGCTGGCGGCCTACAGCGAATGCATCGACCGGCTGGTCGAGGGCGCCGACGAGCGCGGGCAGGCGCTGCTCGAGGCGCTGGTGGACTACGCCGAATCGATCGCGCCCGAGCCGCCCTGATCGCGCATGAACTTGACGGGCCACGCAGCCGATTCGAGTTACGCCTGGACGCGGCTGGGCGTGACCTCCGTACACGCTGTCGATGGTGGGCTTCGGCCTCGGCGGCATCCTCATGGGCCGGTCGGCCGACCGCTTCGGGATCATGGTGCCGTTGCTGATCGGTGCCGTCGGGCTGGGCGCGGGTTTCATCGGTGCCGGGGTATCGGGCAGCGTGTGGAGCTTTGCGCTGGCTTTCGGCGTGGGCGTCGGCGCGGCGGCGCGCCGGTGCGCTGATCTGCGACCGTATCGGCGGGCTGCGCACACTGCTGCTGGGCTCGGTGCTGTTCCTGATGAGCCGGCTGCGCCGTCCGCCCGCTTCGGGCGGCCCCGCTGGCGCCCTGTCAGGGGCTCGAGGCGGGGGCCGCCGGGGACGGCGCGGCTGCGGATGCCGCAGCGGGTGGGGGCACCGCGGCGCGTGTCGGATCGATACCCAGGCCGGGCTGCGGCGGCGCGCTTTCGGCGGCGCGGCGGGCCTCGAGGTGTTTCTCGTGCACGCACTCGTCAGCCACGCGACGGCCGCTGCGCACGTCCATCAGCATCGACTTGAAGGCGATCTGGAGCAGCAGCATGCGGCCGCTGACGTCTTCCAGCCGTAACGCCCCGGTGCTCGA
>JBBQOR010000306.1:0-4156 GCA_038331055.1 Burkholderiales bacterium | reverse complement strand
CGGGCGATCTCGCCGAGCTGATCTGGAACGTCGCCGAGACCATCGAGCAGCTCAGCCGCGGCGGGCTGCTGCAGCCTGGTGACCTGATCTACACCGGCACGCCGGCCGGCGTGGCCGCGGTGCAGCGCGGCGACGTGATGGAGGGCCGCATCGACGGTCTGCCCGCGCTGCGCGTCGCGGTGCGCTGAACCTGCCCCACCCAGCATGCAGCTCTACAACTACTTCCGTTCTTCGGCCTCGTACCGCGTGCGCATCGCGCTGGCGCTCAAGGGCCTGGACTACGACTACCGCGCGGTGCAGTTGACGAAGAACGAACAGCGCGGCGAGTCCTACGCCGCAGTGTCGGCCTCGCGCCTGGTGCCGGTGCTGCAAGACGATGACGGCACGCTGGTGACCCAGTCGCTGGCCATCATCGAGTACCTGGACGAGACCCATCCTGAGCCGCCGCTGTTGCCCGCCGACCCTGGCGGCCGTGCGCGCGTGCGCGCACTGGCGATGGACATCGCGTGCGAGATCCACCCGCTGAACAACCTGCGCGTGCTGCGCTACCTGAAGCGCGAGATGAAGCTGACCGACGAAGACCGTGACCGCTGGTACCGCCACTGGGTCGAGACCGGGCTGGAGGTGGTCGAGCGCCAATTGGCCGCGGCGCCATCGGCCTTCTGCCACGGCGCCACGCCGACGCTGGCCGACTGTGTGCTGGTGCCGCAGATCTTCAACGCCCGGCGTCTGGACTGCCGGGTAGAGCATGTGCCCCAGGTGATGCGGGTGTTCGACGCCTGCATGCAGCTGGACGCCTTCGAGCGCACACGGCCCGAAGCCTGTCCTGACGCCGTCTGAGCCTGGGCTGATCGGATGCTGCTGCGTCCGTTGTGGGATGCGCCCTCGGGCACTGGCGCTTTGATGAGCACCCGCGCCGGGGGCTTCAGCGCGGCGCCGTTCGACAGCCTGAACCTGGGTATCGCGGTCGGCGACGAGCCGTCACTGGTGGCGGCGAACCGCCAGCGCTTCGTGCAGGCCCTGGGCGTAGCGCCGGTGTGGCTGCAACAGGTTCACGGCACGGGCGTGCGCCGCGTGGGCTCGGCCGACCTCACCGAGGCGCCGCCGATAGCCGACGCGGCATGGACGGACGAGCCGGGCCTCGCCTGCAGCGTGCAGGTGGCCGACTGCCTGCCAGTGCTGATGGCGGCTCCGGCGGCTCCGGCGGCCCCGGCGGCCGTGGCGGCCGTGCATGCCGGCTGGCGCGGTCTGGCCGGCGGGGTGCTGGAGGCTGCGTTGGGCGCTCTGTGCGCAGGCGCGCGATGCCCGCCCGAGGCGGTGGTGGTGTGGCTGGGGCCGTGCATCGGGCCGCAGGCCTTCGAGGTGGGCGCAGAGGTGCTGCAGGCCTTCGGCGTGCCGGCGGTGGCTGCCGATCAGCCGCTGTGGCGCTTCGCGCCGCGGGCCGACGGCGCCTGGCGCTGGCGCGCCGATCTGGCGGGCCTGGCGCGGCGGCGTTTGCAGCAATCCGGCGTGCGGCGCATCAGCTCGCACGGGGGCTGCACGTTCGAAAGCGACTCAGACTTCTTTTCTTTCCGCCGCGACGGCCGCACCGGACGGATGGCCGCTGCCATCTGGATCGAGCGCCGCTGAGCCGTCGTCGGTTTGTTCCGCAGCCTGTTCCGCGGCCTGCTCAGCAGCCTGCCGGCGGCGTCTGCGCGCCGGCGTGGCCATCAGATAGATCACGATCGACAACGGCAGCAGGCCATAGAGAACAAAAGTGACGATCGCGCCCAGCAGCGTGCCCTGCGTGGAGACGGCCTCGGCGATGGCCATCATGAGCACCACGTAGATCCAGGCAATGACGACAAGATACATGGCAGTGAACGGGGGCCCCGAAAGTAAACTGTTGTCCCTGCCTTGCTCGCGGTCATGGCGCGGTCAGCCGGTTGGCGTACAACGGTGCTCAATGCGCTCGCGCTGGCCGGCGGATGGCGCCGGGTTCACAAGGCACGCTACAAGGAGACAGGATCGTGAAGCCCAAGCCTAAGGCCAATCCCGTTGTCGCGCCCGACACGGCGGCTGCATTCGGCGCTGCCGTCGGGGACATCTGGAAGTCGATCGCCGGACTGAGCCTGCCGATGGACCGGCTGGGTACCTTGCAGGCCGACTACCTGAAGAGCGCCACACAGGCCTGGAACGACGCACTGGGGCGGCTGCAAGGAGAGTCCCGAAGCTCGGACGCGACGCCTACCCTGGCCGACCGGCGCTTCGCCGCGCCCGAGTGGGGCGAGAACCCCGCCGCGGCCTATGCTGCGCAGATGTATCTGCTGAACGCGCGCGCGCTGACGGCGATGGCCGATGCCGTTCAGGGCGACGAGAAGACGCGCGCGCGGGTGCGCTTTGCCGTGCAGCAGTGGATCGACGCCAGCAGCCCGTCCAACTTCTTCGCCTTCAACCCCGAGGCGCAGAAGAAGGCACTCGACAGCCAGGGCGAGAGCATTGCGCGCGGCGTGCAGCAGCTGATGGGCGATCTGCAGAAGGGCCACGTCTCGCAGACTGACGAAAGCGTCTTCGAGGTCGGGCGCAACGTGGCCACCACCGAGGGCAGCGTGGTGTTCGAGAACGAGCTGTTCCAGCTCATCGAGTATCGGCCGCTGACGGCCAAGGTGCACGAGCGGCCGATGCTCTTCGTGCCGCCATGCATCAACAAGTACTACATCCTCGACCTGCAGCCCGAGAACTCGATCATCCGCTGGACCGTCGAGCAGGGCCACCGGCTGTTCGTGCTCAGCTGGCGTAACCCTGATGTGTCGCTGGCCGGCAAGACCTGGAACGACTACATCGCCGAGGGACCGATCCGCGCCATCGACGTGACGCGCCGCATCACCGGCGCCGAGCAGATCAACACGCTGGGCTTCTGCGTCGGCGGCACGCTGCTGGCCACCGCGCTGGCGGTGCTGGCCGCGCGCGGCGAGCAGCCGGCGAAGTCGGTCACCCTGCTGACCACGCTGCTGGACTTCCAGAGCACCGGTGTGCTGGACCTGTTTGTCGACGAGGCGTCGGTGCAGATGCGCGAGATGAGCATCGGCGAGCGGGCGCCCGGCGGCCCCGGCCTGCTCAAGGGGCAGGAGCTCGCCACCACCTTCAGCTTCCTGCGCCCGAACGATCTGGTGTGGAACTACGTCGTCGGCAACTACCTGAAGGGCGAAGCGCCGCCGGCCTTCGACCTGCTGTACTGGAACGGCGACAGCACCAACCTGCCGGGGCCGATGTACTGCTGGTACCTGCGCCACCTGTACCTGCAAAACGAGCTCAAGCTGCCGGGGCGTTTGACCGTCTGCGGCGAGGCGATCGACCTCGGCCGCATCGAGGCGCCGGTCTATGTCTATGGCTCGCGCGATGACCACATCGTGCCGTGGACCGCCGCCTACGCGTCGCTGCCACTGCTGAAGGGGCCGCGCCAGTTCGTGCTGGGTGCGTCAGGCCACATCGCCGGCGTCATCAACCCGCCGGCCAAAGGCAAACGCAGCCACTGGACCAACGACAAGCTGCCCGCCAAGGCCGAAGCCTGGTTCGACGGCGCGACCGAGCACCCGGGCAGTTGGTGGCCGGCGTGGACGACGTGGCTCAAGCCGCATGGCGGCAAGCTCGTGAACGCGCCCAAAACGCCGGGCAGCGCCAAGTTCAGGGCCATCGAGGCCGCTCCTGGCCGTTACGTCAAGGCCAAGGCCAAGGCCTGAGGCTGGTCGACATCGAAACGGGAACTACGCATGAGTCGAGAAGACATCGTCATCGTTGCCGCTGCCCGCACCGCGGTGGGCAAGTTCGGCGGCACGCTCGCCAAGACCCCGGCCACGGAACTGGGGGCCACCGTCATCAAGGCCCTGCTGGAGCGCGCCAGGCTCGAAGGCGGGCAGATCGGCGAAGTCATCCTTGGCCAGGTGCTCACCGCGGGTGTGGGACAGAACGCGGCGCGCCAGGCCGTCATCAAGAGCGGCCTGCCGCACAGCGTGTCTGCCTTCACCATCAACAAGGTCTGCGGCTCGGGTCTGAAGGCAGTGATGCTGGCAGCCCAGGCCATCCGCGACGGTGACAGCGAGATCATCATCGCCGGCGGCCAGGAAAGCATGAGCCTGAGCCCGCATGTGCTGAACGGCAGCCGCGACGGCCAGCGCAT